>CALDSM010000668.1 GCA_937923585.1 uncultured bacterium | reverse complement strand
GGCCCCGCGGCGGCGCATCGTTAATTGCGGTGATCTTTGCGCGGTAGTGGCTGTCGCTCAGCGCCGCCTTGAGTGAGTCCCCCGCCTTCCCGTAGCTGTCCGCCGCATTGTCCTTCTTGGCCGGCGCGGGGTGACGCTGCGCAAGTTCGTGCGCGGTGATGGGTTCCCCCTTGGCGCGGATGACGGCCAGCTGCCTCTGATAGGACGATTCCCCCCGCCACTTCAGCACCGCCATGGCGGCCGCAACCACCGCGGCAAAGCCGAACACCGCCAGAAACAGCCGGCGATGACTGCGCCGCCAGGGGTAGTCTCTGCGTTTGCGCTCCATGTTGGTCAAGTGCCCTCTGGTCCATTGTCCACCATGACCGCGCTCTGCCTCAACCGCTAACCACCCTTCCCCCGTCATTCCCGTGCAAACGGGAATCCAGAATTCCGAGTTGGGCACCCGTGCATGCACGTGGATCCCCGCCTTCGCTGGGATGACGGAGGCGGCGCGGATGACGCATTGATCATGTTGACACTATGCTATTTCGCGTGCCCCGTTCCCAAGTTCCCTCGTTCCCAAGTTGCACTTGGGAACGCACTTGCCTGCGAAGCTGCACTTCGCAGTGTCGGCAACATTCTAGTCCTACTCAACCCGCCCTGCCAATGCCCTGTATTGTGCTTGCACCTCTTCCGGGGTCAACGACCAGACGTACAGTTTCACCTCGTCAATGAGCCCTTTGAAGTGGGATGCGTGGTCCACGTCGTAATTGCCCAGACACATATGAAAGTCGTTTGTATTGATTGGGCCGGGGCGGTCCATCGCGCCCTGCTCCGCACCGTCCACATAGATGCGCATAACCTTGCCGTCGAAGGTACCTGCCAGATGCACCCAGCGGCCCGTGGGCAAATCAACGTTGGCTTTGAGGTGGTGGCTCCAGTCCGTCTGCGGCACTTCAAAGCAGGGCTTGCCGTCGAGCACGCCCAGTCGGTAGCCGGTGGCAGTGCCGCCCTGGAAGACGCGATTGAATATCCAGCGGTTATCCTGGCCCGCAACCTCCGTCTTGACCCAGCAGGTGATGCTGACGCGCTGGCTGGCCACGCCGCTGCCGGCGGGTACTTCCACGCATCCACCGTCACACACGAGCGCATTGCCGTCAATCCCCGCCGCGCGGGTGGCTTTGCGCAGCATGCCGCCCATCCGGTGCCCGGACCAGTCCAGTGCCACGGGTGCGTCCTGGTCCTCGTCAAAGGCCCACCAGGCGATCATGCCCGCTTCCTGCACCTCGGGTTTGGCTGCTCTTTTCGAGACATCCTTCTTGATCGCCTCCTGGCGGTCCGTGTAGGCGCGGTAGGCGCTGTCATAGGGGCCGAGGCCGATGTCTTCTGGAATCAGGTCCGTGTGCGGTTCAGGCGCGTCGGAAAACACTTCGCGCACCGCGTCCAGATAGCCGAAACCGTATTCGCGGTAGGGCGCGATGTAGTGGCCCTCGCCCCACTCGTTCCAGTTGTCCAGAATCATCGTCTTGCTGCCCAGTTCGTTGGCCGGGAAGGTGGCGATGATATCTTTCGCGCGGTGAAGAAGCGATTTGTATTCCGGCGGTGGGATCTTCCAGACGCTGCCCTCATCACGCCAGCCGCTCCACGCCTGCGACACCGTAACGACCTGCGGCAGAATACCGAGCTGCTGCGTCTTGTTGATGTAGCCGACCTGCGTGTCTATGGCCTTTTGCGGCGTGGGGAAATCCGGTACGTGCCAGCAGTAGGCGAAGGTGTAATCGAGCCCGAGGCGTTTCATCAGTTTCAGGTGTTCAGGATCGAGCCCGCGGTATTCGCCAAGCAGGTAGAGTCCATCGAATCCCACATCCTTGCACGTCTGCCGCATCTTGCCGAACGCCTGGACCACCTTGTCCTCGCCGCCGAGGTCATCCACCAGAAACTCGGGCCGGTAAATGTACAGCAGCGGCTTGTTCTCTATCTTCACGTAACCGGGATGCTTGAAGTAGTTCTCCATCCAGAAGGGAAACAGGTTCTCCATCAGGTCCTTTTCATCGGACACACCCGCCGTGCCGCGCGACTGATTCTCCCACATGATGGCAAACTTCATCTTGTCCTGAAATTTCGACTTGAAGAACGCGTCGTGAATGGCGCTGCCGAAATTCGTCTTGACGGGCCCGCCCTGGCTGGCCCGGTACCAGCAGTAGATGAAGTAGGAGATGCCGTGCTCCACGGCCCACTTCGTTTCCCAGTCAGAAACCTCGGGGTTTTCTTGCGCATAAAAGCCCAACGCGGGTGTGCGCTCGGGGTGCTTGAGCAACTGTGACCACATGAACGGCTTGTCGGCCTCCCACAGCGGGCAGTGGTGCGCGCCGACGAGCACGTCCGTCTTCACCGCCTCCGGCTCGGGGATATAGGGAAGCTTTTCCATCGCCACCGGCGGAAGAAAATTGAGGGGTAGCGGGCTGTCGTAGTGCTGTTCGTCCCCTATGCCAACACGCACCCGCAACTCACAGGACATGGCTCTGTCGGCTTCGATCTGCCATTGGACTTCCTTCTCCCCCCAGGGCGACAAGGGCTCTTTCCCCTCGGCAGGCTCCATCTGAAGCGTCTGGGATATTTCTCCCTCAGTACAGCGCACCCCCTCCGGCAGGACGAGACGGAGCCAGGCCGTTTGCGGGTCGGTGTTGCGATTGGAGACGCGGGCGCGAAGGGTTACGGGACGCAGCGCGCGGCATACGGGTTCCCGGGGCGGCAACAGGCCTGCACCAACGACCCAGTCCGACTTCACAACTTCGGCCCGGGCAAGGGGCGGCGTCACCGCCGCAACGGCCAGCCCGATGAGCAGGGTGGCAAGGGCGGATTTCATTCGTGCCTCTCTTTCACCGGATTGCTCGCAAACTTCTGAGTCAGGCTTTTTTGATCCGCCTCGGGCATGGTCGCGATGTAGGCGGCCCTGCCTCCGTGCGGCACGATCGGCGGCGATTTCAGTCCGTGCCACTTGGGCCACAGGAACTCGTCTATGGTCTCCCGCACATAGAACCCCTCCGCGGCCGCCTCGTGCAGCGGCGTGTCTTCGGTCTCGCGGCGGGTGAGCGAGCGGTAGTAGGCCTCGTGCCGGTAAGCGTCCGCCATGGACAGTGTCTTTCCCCCTTTCACGGGTGTCGGCATCTCGGGCGCTTTGCCCGCCTCGTCCGAGCCGGGTTTGGCGCCCCAGCGCAGTTCGGGCGGATGGTTCGGGTCAAAGGACAGATCATAGAAGCGCCGCTCCACGTCGCTCAGGGAAAGCGTGCGCTTCTCTCCGGAGGAGTCGGTGTAATCGAATTTGGTCTCGGCAAAGAGGCGGTTCTTCTCCGCGATCGCCGCGTAGGCGAGATCGGAATGGTTCCAGATGGCGTTCCCGTTCAACCCCTCCAGGTCCACATAGTCCGCTTTGGCGTCAAACCAGCACAGCATCCTGTCCAGCGTCTCACAGAACTCGAAATAGCGCGCGCGGAACTCGACGTCGGCCAGTGCGGTGGCATGTTTGCCCCAGCGCCCCCCGGCGCGGTAGATGTTCTTCATGTCGGCCCCTTCGGGGAACTCGATGGGGCCGTTCTTTTGCACGTCGGCCCACGCCTCCTGCACGGCCTGTTCGCGCGCCTCCAGCAAACCCCGGGCCTCGGCCGCATACGCGTGAATGCGCTCGGCAACCTTGATCGGCACGGGTGTGCACAGACGGTGGCGGATGAACTGGTGCATGCTGTCGAACTCGCAGCCGTCCTCCCGGATCTTCCCCTGCTTCACCAGTTCCTCGAATTTGTCGTACTGTTCCACGGACCAGCCGAACTCCTTCATCTCCTCATCCGTCCGGCGGCGCACCCGCTTCACTTCACCGTCCTTGTCCGTCTCGGCGACGGGATAGCGCAGCACGCGGAAGCCGCGGAAACAGCCGGCGTATTCATTGCCGGCGTTTTCGGAACGCTTCGGCGTCATCCCGGTCACGGCGTTCATCCCGTTGAACGTGTAGAGGTCGCGCGAGACCGCGACGGTCGCATCGAGAAAGCGCGGCTCGCCGTGCGCGTCCACCTGCGCCAGCACCAGCACGTGCCCGTCCAGGTAGTAGACGCAGCCCGGGATGAGGTGCTCCCGGTTGATGGCCACCGGACAACTGTCGGACAGTTCGGCGTTCTTCCCAAAAGGCTCGACGCGCATGTTGCCCGTGCAGACGCCCCTCACGCAGTCCGCGAAGAACTTCCCGGCGGAGTCGTAGTCGAGACAGCTTGTGCTGCCCAGGGGAATGGTGGCGTCGGCGGTGCGCGTGTCACCGCCGTCCACGGCGCGCACATAGCTGATCATGAAGGGCAGACCGCGCCGGCACGAATAGTAGGCGGTGAGCGAGATGACCAGCTTCTGGCAGTCCACCACGCCGTGCATGGCCCGGATGGAATCCATGTCCACCTGGGGGTTGGACGGATCGCCGGCAAAGGCGGGATCAAGCAGCAGGTTCATTTCGGGGTCGGTGAGCACCCGTTCCAGTTTGGCCAGGCGCTGCTCCGTGGTGCCGTTGGCCTTCTTCTCGTAGATGTGGCTGATCCACGCGGCGAAGTGACGGGTCTCTGCCGGATTCCACTGCCGGTGCAGCGGCCACGCGCCGCAGTCCTTCTTCGAGTGGATGCAGGCCGGATTGGGGTCCTCGGCCCGAACGGCCCCGCAGAGCGAAAGTCCCGCAAGCAGGACCGCCGCCGCGGTTCCAAATCGAATCATGTGCATGCTTTGTCCTTGATTGTGCGCCGCCAGCGTACTGAGTCGCCATTGATGCCACCTAAACAGACAAAGAAGACCAAGCGAAAAACGGGGACTGACTCGCCTTTCGGCAGTATGAAAGGCGTGTCTGTACCCGCTTTTCGCGGCGTTCTCGCGTCAAAACAAGATGCCATCAGGAAGACTCACTGCACTAGATGAGCGGCTTTGTCGCGTACGACCATTTCCCCACCTGCGCGTCCAGCTTGTCACGAACGGGATAGCCCGAGGTGAACATGGTGCGCAGGTAGCTCGTGTCCGTTTCGCGCTGGCCTAGACTGCGGTAGTATCCCTCCAGCCGGAAGGCCTCCTCCATGGGGACCCGTTCCCCGCACGGCACGGGCGTGTACGTCTGCGGGGCGACGGCGCGCTCATCCGTGCCGAACGGCGCACCCCAGCGAAGCTCGGGCGGATGGTTTGGATCGAAGGAAAGGTCATAGATCCGCGTTTCAATGTCGGTCAGCGTGAGTTTCACCTTCTCGCCTTTGGAGTTGGTGTAGGTCATGGACTTCTCCGCAAAGATGCGGTTCTTCTCGGCGATGAGCGCCGCCGCAAGGTCGGCCTGGCTGTGGATGCTGTACTTCTCCAGCCCGGTCAGGTCCACAAAGGACGGCTTGACGCCAAACATGCGGATGGCGTATTCCATCCAGTCGGCAAGGTAGAAATACTTGTTGCGCCGGTCCACGTCGGACGACGGCGAACTCCAGTCCTCCCACCGCCCCTTGGCCTGGAAGATGTTGTCCACCTTCTGCTCTTCGGGAAACACGATGGGACCGTTGCGCTTGACCTCCGCCCAGGCGTCCTGGATGAACTGCTCGCGGAATGCGAACGCGTCGAGCAGTTCGTTGCAGTAGCCCTCCACGAACTTGAGCGGCACGATGCGGTCCACCGTCTTCATGCGCAGGCGGATGAGGTCGTGCAGGCTCTGGGGTTTGAACTCGCCCTCCTGGATGAACTGGTTCTTCGCCATCTCCTTGGCGAGGTCGTACTGCTCCGTGCTGAAGCCGAACGCCCTCATTTCCTCGTCGGTGCGCCGGCGCACGCGGATGACGTTGCCCGACTTGTCCGTTTCGGCAATCGGGTAACGCAGCACACGCAGCCCCTGGAAGCAGCCCGACCATTCGTTGCCGGGGTCGCTGCCCCGCGGCGTCATGCCACCGACCGTGTTCATGCCGTTGTAGCTGAAGATGTCGCGCGAATGGGTCGTGCTGCAGTTGAGAAAGGCCAGCTCGCCGTATTCGGTGACCTTGGACAGCATCAGGCAGTGCCCGTCGAGATAGTTCATGCAGCCCGGCATCAGGGACTGGCGGTTGAGTGCCACGGGCAGCGTGTCGCTTTGGCCCGCGTTCCGCCCGTTCAGGTTCACCCGGTAATTGCCGGAAATGAACCCGCCCACCGCCTCGGCGAAGAACGCGCCGACCGACCCGCTGGTGAAACTGTTGGCGCCACCGACGGGAATGTTGAACTTGGAGATGCGGATGTCCACACCGCGCTCGCCCGAGGCGACGGAGGTGGTCATCCACGGCAGTGCCCGCCGGTAGGCGTAGTAGGCCGGAATGAACGCGGTGAACTTGGCGCAGTCAATCATGCTGTGGCAGGTGCGGATAACCCCGTCGGGCAACTGGGGGTTGCCCCCCGTTCCCAGAAATCCGGGATCGAGCAGCAGGTTCATGTCCGGGTCGGTCAGCAGCCGCGCCAGCTTCGCCGTGCGCTGCTCCACGGTTCCGTTCGCCTTGCGGTCAAACATCCGCTCCACCCACTGTGCGTAATGCTGCGTCTCGGCCGGGGTCCACTGGCGGCGTATGGGCCACGCCCCGCCGCCGCGAATCGAGGGGGGATTCGGGTCCTGCCCGGCGGCCCAGCCACAGCAGGTGAGCGCCGATGCCGGCAACAGAATGTACAGAACAGCGTGATTGAAAAATGTCCGGGGAGTCATGCGATGCCTTTATTGCCTCAAAATGGCGGTTTAATGCGCACCATTCTAAGGCCGCCGACCCGTCTGCGGCAACCCGGCCCCGCCGCGCCGGACCGGTCGGACCCGCGCTCAGCCCGTCATCAGCACGACCTTGCCCACGGTCTTGCGGTCGGAGATGCGGCGCTGCGCCTCGGCCGCCTGTTCGAGCGGGAAACGGTGCCGCACGATCACGGTCAGCTTGCCCCCCGCCAGCCAGCCCTGAAGATCCGCCAGCGCACGGCCCATGGCCTCCATGTCGGAGGTGTATCCCATGAGGTGGAATCCCGCCACGGTCCAGTTGTTCGCGAGCAGTTCAATGGGGTTCAACGTCGGGATGTTCTTGCTCGCCACGCCCAGCGTGACCAGCGTGCCGCGTGACTTGAGACAGTGGAGGCTCTGCTGGAACAGGTCGCCGCCCACCGACTCGATGACCAGGTCGCAGCCCTGACCCCCGGTGATTTCGCGCACCCGCGCACCAAGGTCCCCGGTGACGTAATTTACCGGGAACGGACAGCCCAGATCGCGGAGCAAGTCGCATTTTTCCGCGCTGCCGCAGGTGCCGATGACCGTCGCGCCGACGTTGCGCGCAACCTGCACCAGCATCGTGCCCAGCCCGCCCGCCGCCGCCTGCACCAGAACAGTCCGGCCCGCCTTCAGCCGGCCCAGCGTGAGCAGGGCATGATAGGCCGTCAGGTACTGGCAGGGAATCGCCGAGGCCTGCTCAAAGGACAGTTCCGCCGGCTTCGGCAGGAGCATGGCCGCCGGGGCGGTGACATATTCGCTGTAGCCGTTCTGGCAGAACGCCATCACCCCGTCGCCCGTTTTCCATCCCGTCACGCCGCCGCCCACCTGGTCAATCACCCCCGCCACCTCAAATCCCGCGCCGAAGGGCGGCGTCGGTCCGTTGGGATACAGCCCGTCCCGCTGCATGATGTCGGCATAGTTCATCCCCGCCGCAACGACCCTGATGCGCACCTCGCCGGAACCCGCCTCCGGCACCGCAACATCCCGCACTTCAAGCACTTCCGGCCCGCCAAAGCGGGTCACAACTACCTGTTTCATGGGAAGACCTCCTTTGTGAACACCCTACCGAAACACGCAACAGCCTCCAGGACTTCCCAGCGGACCAGGTCAGAGGGATTCGCCCTCTGAGACGGACCTACCGCAGCACAACCCCCTCGCGTTCCAGCGCTTCGCGGGCGGCGTTCTGCTCGGCCTCCTTCTTGGAGCGGCCTTTGCCGCGTCCGGCCGATTCGCCGCGCAGGCTCACCTCCACCTCGAACTCTTTCAGGTGGTCGGGGCCTTCCGAGCGGATGACCTCGAAACGGGGCAGTCCGATATGCTCCCCCTGGCAGTGGTTTTGCAGGCGGGACTTGTAGTCCCACACCTTGTCGGTCTGGCGGGCCTTGAGGAATTCGTCGTGAAAGACGCGGGCCACAAACTCCTCGGCCGCTTCCCAGCCGCAGTCGAGGTAGATGGCCCCGATAAGCGCTTCCAGGCAGTCGGACACCAGCGCGGTGCGGCGGCGTCCGCCGGACGCCTCCTCGCCCCGGCCCAAACGGATCAGGGGCGCAATGCCCAGCACGTTGCCCACATGGGCCACGCTTTGGCGGTTAACCATGGCGGCGCGCATGCGGCTGTACTCGCCCGGGGTGCGGTCAGGCACGGTGGTAAACAGGTAATGCGCGATGGCCAGCCCGAGCACGGCGTCGCCGAGGAATTCGAGCGACTCGTAGTCGCCGGCAATGCCCTCGTCCTCCGCCACGCGCGAGGCGTGCGTGAGCGCGCGGTCATACCACTGGGGACTGTGCATTTCCAGGCCCAGCCGCGCGGCGAACTCCCGCAGGAAGTCCTCCCGGTTTCTGTCCGGCTCGTCCTGAATTGGACTCGGGTTGTTGTCCATGACACCTGAATGTGCTGTGTGGGACCGGCGCCCCCGCCTGTCTTCCCCGAACACCCGCCGTGAGATGACAGCCGGGGGCGGCTGTCCCTCATTGAAGAAAGCCTTCGCCGATCTTCTCAGATTCTCGACTTGATATAACTGATGGCGTCGCCGATGGTCTGGATATTGTTGGCCTCGTCGTCTATCTCGAGATTGAACTCTTCTTCGAGGGCCATGATGATCTCGGTGGTGTCGAGCGAATCGGCGCCCAGATCCTCCATGATCCGGGCATCCTCGGCCAGCTCGTCCATGTTGCGGTTGAGCCGGTCGGCGATAATCTCCTTGATGCGCCGCGCCAGATCGTCGTCGTTTGCCATGGGAAAGTTTCTCCGTGTTCGCCGGCCCCCTGTTCCGGAGATCGGAAGAGCGTCGTGTAGGGAAAGAGTGTAGATCTCGGTGG
>CALDSM010000667.1 GCA_937923585.1 uncultured bacterium | reverse complement strand
CATACGAGAGCTGATCGTGACTGGAGTTCAGACGTGTGCTCTTCCGATCTTATTCCGCGGCGGCCAGGTCCTGGCACACGGCGGGTCGGCCTTCCCGAATCGCGGCGGCGGCAGTCGGACTTTGCCCCATCGGCACGGCATCCGCGGCGAGAACCGTGTCCGGCATGGCCGCGCCTCCCGAGCAGCGCCATGCCTGCGGGGTGATTGTCAGGTTTTGCGGATCATGCCTGCCTATCCATGAGACCTGGAGGCCGCCCTGTTCCACCAGCGCGGCGCACACGCCGTCCAGCATCTCCCACCGGGTGCGGCAGCGCACAATGGCCTGGTTCACGTGGCTGAGCGCGGCATAGAGCCGGTTTAGCCGGTCAATCTCCCTTTCCCGTTCGTGGCGCTCCGTGATGTCACGGATGATGAAGAGCCGGTGCTCCGCGCCGCCGATGTCCACCACCCGCGCGCTGACTTCGACGGGGAACACGCTGCTGTCTGCGCGCCTGTGCATCGTCTCGTACCGGACGCTGCCCTTTTGCGCCAGTTCTTCCATCTTGCGTCCAAATCCGGCCTGTTCCTCGGGTGCGCGGAGCGCGCCCGGCTCGGTTTCCCGCAATTCCCCAATCGTGAGACCGTAGGCCCGGATTGCCTGTTCATTTGCCTCGACAATCTTCCCTTGTTTGTCCGTCAGCAGTATTTGATCGCTTGCCTGGCGCATGAGATGCTCAAAACGCTGCGCCAAAGCGCGCTGCTTCTCCTCCCGGGCCAGCGTTTCCTGGAAATACTCGAGGTTGCGCTGCCGCCAGAGCGCCACGATGCCCATGCCGGCGGCCAGGATAAGCAGGATCAGCATGGCCCCCGCCTGAAGTCCCTGCGCCCGTGGCTCCGCGTAGATCTCCGTTTGGTCCACCTTGGTCACCAGGAACCAAGGGGTGTCCGGCACCCGCTTCAACACCGCCACCACCGGCACGCCGCGGTAGTCCACCCCCTCGACCGCACCCCTTTTTTTCTGCACGGCCATCGCCTCGGGAAGATCCGTCCGATGGAGGGGCAGGCGCAGCTCCATGGCCGGGCCTTTTCTGTGGCGCAGTTCGTTGAGATAGACAATGTCATTCTCTTCCCGGCGCACGAGGAGGGTTTCAGCGGTGGCGCTGGGCGAAGGCCAGGACTGGATCAGGGGAAATAGAAAGCGCCGCGGATCTATCCTCATCAGGATAACCGCAGAAGGCGGCGCGGCGGCCGAATCCGCACCCGGTGCGCGCACCGGCGCCGTAAGGTACAAATGAGGCTCCCCCCCCGCCCCTGAGTTCAGATCGGTCATGCCAACGGTGTTGTCTCTCAAGGCGGCGGTCGCCAGGGAGCGCAGATCGCCGTCCGGGGGACCGGGCGATGCGGGAATCGAAAGGCGTTCGTTGCCTCCCGCATCGAAGACGGCCACCTTTTCGTAACGGTCTCCGCCCTTGATGAGCGTCATCCAGTTGAGCACCTCCGCCCTGATTGCCTCATCCGCCGGATTTGAGAGGAATCCCCGCAGATCCCTTGCGACAAACACCGCGTTTGCGAGAAAACGGGCGTCGGAAAGACGCTCCCTGCGCCAGTTCGCGATGTCCTGGACCTTCAGGTCCGCCACGGCCCCCAACTCGGCCATGGCCGCCCCGCGCATGTTCATCTGCTGCGTCGCGAGATGCACGCCGCCCACCGCCGCAACTGCGGCAAACAGGAGAAGAAATGCGACGACGGGCCCCCGGGCCGTCCATTTGGAGCGTTCCCCAGAGCGGTCGGGGAGCACCCGCGACATGGGCCAAACCCCGGGTGCCGCATTGTACGCAAGACCCAGGCCAAGCAGGGTGAGCGAGAACCCCGTGGAAAGCGCCATGGGAACCATGCCGGTGCCATAGAGGACGGGTGTACCCAGAACATAACCAAGAACCACCCAAAGGCTGATCAATCCGCCGACCAAAGCGAAGGCCGAGGCGGCCTGCCGGTAGGCCCGGCTCTTCCGGAAGGGCCGGATTTCAAGCAGTAACGCCACCGCGAACAGCAGCAGAACGAGGATGGTCAGCAGGGACATCACGCCGACGGTCTGGCCTCCCGCCTGGACTGCGGCGGGCGCAAACTTCTCTGAAATAAGTTGTTCAGCCCCGGAAGCGTGCAACACAATGTTAGCCGCACATATTGCCGCGGTGAGAACAGCGGAAAACCAGCCCAGCGCCGTGCTTCCTTTGGTGTCGGGCCGGTGAATGCAGGAGAACACAGACAGACTCAGCACCAGTATCGCAGCGGCCGAGGTCGGTGCCATGGGCACGTAACCGTATCCCAGCGCGCCCACCATCCATTCGCCGGTGACCCAGGACAAGAGCACAAGACAGGCAATCACGCCAGCCATGCCGACGCAAACACCGGAGACAAGTCGAATTAGCCGCTCAAATGGCGTTTTCGGTGTCATTTCACCATTCACCCGCCTGCCGAGCCCATCTCGACAGTTCAGAATACAACCCGGTCCGACCAATCTCAACAGCGATACCCTCTTCAAGCAATCCGGAGCCCAACCGCTCCACAATATGAGTCGTTCTCGACCGGTTCTTGACAACCATGTGAACCACGGCTTCGTTAGTCTCTCTCAATCAAGCGTAACCCATTTGGAAAACGGGTGCAAGCCGTGCATTCCGAAGTTGGACAGCAAGAACCGCGCCATCACCCGCAAATAATGGGCGTATTCACTGCAACCCACTATTCTACAAGCAGTTAAGAATGTGCAGAATTCATAGTTGCCCCAACTCTTGCGGCATTCTCAACTGTCCATTTTCCAGAAAATGCACAGTTGGCGGTATTTTTCTGGACACCTTGCGCCACGGGAATGAAGGGGGAATTGAAAACTGTACTCGCGACCTTCCAAAGACGCTCTGAGAGAATCATGTGCTGGCCTCGTTCAATAATGCCGTCGCGCGGCTGTCGAGCACCAGCGATGCCGCAGACAACAACTCCTTCATTTGCCCAAGATTGGTGGCGCTGACGATGGGGGCGGTCACACCGGGCCGGGCTATCAGCCAGGCGAGCGCCACGCTGGCTGGTGTGCTGCGGTAGTCTGCGGCCACCGTGTCCAGCGCGTCGAGAATGCGGAAACCCTTTGCGTTCAGATACTTTTTTACGCCTTCACCGCGGGCACTCTTGGCCAGGTCGCGCTCGGAACGGTATTTGCCGCTCAGAAATCCGCTGGCCAGCGAATAGTAGGTGATGACACCCAGTCCCTTCTCGAGACACAGTGCCTCCAGGCCGGATTCGTACTCCTCACGGTCAAAGAGGTTGTACCACGGCTGCAGTGTCTCGTAGCGGGGCAACCGGTTTGTCTCGCTTGCCGCCAGCGCCTCGCCCAGACGCGCCCCCGTGTAGTTTGAGGCGCCGATGGCCCGAACTTTTCCCTCTGCCATCAACCGGGCGTAGGCTTCCAGCGTCTCGTCCAACGGGGTTTCCGGGTCGTCCGCGTGCGACTGATACAGATCAATCCGGTCTGTTTGCAGCCGTTTGAGCGAATCCTCGACGGCGCGCAGGATGTACCGTCCGGACAGTCCCTTTTTGTCCCCGCCCATGTCCATGCCCACCTTGGTGGCGAGCACCACGGAATCGCGCTTGCCGCTTCGTTGGAACCACTTGCCGATAATCGTTTCCGATTCACCGCCAGAATTGCCCGGAGCCCACCGGGAATAGAGGTCCGCCGTGTCCACCAGGCTGAACCCCGCCTCCACAAACGCATCCAGCAACGTGAAGGACATGGCCTCGTCCACCGTCCAGCCGAACACGTTTCCCCCGAAGGCGATGGGGGCCGCCTCCAGTCCCGAGTTTCCCAGCTTCCGCTTAATCATGGTCTTCCACTCCGATACTTCATCTTCATTATATCTGTCTTTCTGACAGAACAAACTGAATGAAAGAAAACTGCCCACCCTGCCCGTTGAAGCGCATGCAGGCGCATGGTAGTATGCCTTTCCAGGTCGGGCGCAGGACCGTTTCGCCGAATGCCCGCCATGGACAGGCTCCCAGCCTGGCGGTCTTCTGACACCACTATTCCGAGGGCAAACGCAACTGTAATGATGCAAAAATCGTCATCCACCGGGGCGGCACGCGCCGAACGGGAAGGCGGCGCAGGGGGCTTGCCGCTTCTTTTGCAGGTTCTTGGAATTGTGCTTGTGGTGATGGCGGTGATATATGGCCCGCTCCTTTTCCCGTCCGACCCGAACCTCCTGCTCGGCCGCGCCGATTCGTGGAACTATCTCGGCGCGATGTCCTTCTTCATGGACCATGCGGTCCATCACGGGGAGTGGCCGCAGTGGAACCCGCTGCTGTTCTGCGGCACGCCCTTTGCCGCCAATCCGCAGACGGCGCTGTATTATCCCGTTCATGTCGTGCGCAGCCTGCTGAACGCCGACCCGACGCCCATGATGACCTTCATCAGCCTTGCCCTCATGCAGGGGTTCCACCTGCTGCTGCTGGCGCTGGGCACGTTCTTTCTGGCCCGGGACTTTCGCATGGGCAAACCCGGCGCGCTCGTGGCCGCCGTGGGGTACATGGCGAGTGCCGCCATCAGTTTCCGCCTCGTGCAGCATTGGCACCTCGTGGCCATTGCCGCATGGTTTCCGTGGCAACTGCTCCTGTTCCGCCGCGCACTGGCCGCGGGCCGGGTATGGGACAGGGTGTTCTACGGGCTGGCGTGCGGCCTGGCATTCGGCATCGGCATCCTGCCCGGTTTCCCGCAGCTGACGCTGTACGCGGGCACGCTGCTGGCATCTTACTGGGTGCTGCACCGCATCGCGTATGGAAAACCGGAAGGCGCGGCGGGAACCGCGGCGAAGTGCCTGGCGGGCGATGTTCTGCTGCTCGCGCTCCTGTTCGGCACGGCCCTGCTCATCGCCATGCCCAGCCTCCTGCCTGCGGCAGAAATGTCCACCTATGCGGCGCGCGCCAAGCAGCAGTACAGCATCTCGCTCGACCCCTTTCCGATTCAGTTGAACCCGTTCAAGGACCCTGTGCATTTGGGCAGGGCGTTGCTGCTGTTTTACGGGAAGCAGGGCATTCGGATGCTGGGCGCGACGGCGGCGCTGCTGGTGCTGTTCTGCGTCCGCCATCGGCAGCGGCGCGAGGTGATCCTGTGCGCCGTTCTGTTCTTGATCATGCTGGACTGCTGCATTGAACCCCCGTTTCCCTTCGGTGCAATCATCGCCGCCGTGGCGCCGTTTCAAATCACCGAACCGCAGCGGGCCATCGTGCCGGGCTGTTTGTTCTGGGCGCTGCTGGCGGGATTTGGGGCCGATACGCTGGTTTCACCGGGACCGTCGCGCTTCAGCCCCCGGTTTTTGTTTCTGGTGTATGCGCTGCTGGGCGGGGGAGTCTTGTGGGCGCTGCTGGAATGGGTCTGGCTGAGCCCCGAATATCCCATCTCCTCTGGGGCATGGCTGATCCCGGCGATGGCCTTTGGGATGATGCTGCTGTCCTTCTACCGTCCGTTGCGCGCAGTCGCCGGGGGAATGGTGCTGCTTTGCCTGGTAGGGGAAGGGGCCCTGTGGAATCATGCATATATTCCAAACCTGATTCGCGACAATTTGTATCCGCACAACGCGGGCGCGCTGAACAGGACACCGGACTTCCAAACAAGCAACCGCCGCTGGGTGGGCGGTACGGATGACGGGTTCACCGAGAACATGCTGATGTATGAACTGAAGCCCGTGATCAACGGCTACGACCCGCTGACGGTGGAGCGGGTGCATGCCAGGCTGGCCGCGCCGAAGCGCGCCGGGCGGTATGACCGGCGGCTGTACTACACGGAAGTCACCCGGACAAATGCGGCGGCGACACTGCTGGGCAAGCGCCGTTTCCGGCTGTTTGAGGACGGGCCGTCCGGACCGGCCGTACCGTCAAATATCGAAGACCTGTACGGCTTCTATCCGAAAGCGGGGGATACGGCGCTGGTGGACCAGCCGGTGGTCTATCGCCAGCAGAACGCGGAACGCGGCGCAATCGCGCTGCCCGTGTTCGACGGATTGAACGGCGAAAACGAACTGTGCCTTTCCTATCGGGCTGAGGCACCCGGAAGCATTGAGGTGGACTTCTTTGACGCCGATACCGGCGAGTTCCTTCCCGGAAAGACCGTTGCCTGGACCGCCCCCATCGGGCAGGACATAGAAGCCCTGCTGCCGCTGCCCGATATGGCGCACACAAAGACTGTGCTGCGGCCGCACCTCAGCGACGCCGGAAAACGGCTGAAAATCAATCAAGCGCGTGTAATGAGGCATGCGGACGGCAACGACAGGATCACAATCACGGAAACCCGTGCGAACGCGGTGAGTGTTCGCCTGGATAACCTGCCCGCGCCCGCAACGCTGTGCTTTATGGAAACGCGCTATCCCGGCTGGCATGCCACGCTGGATGGAAAACCCGTTGCCATCGAATCCGCGTTCGATGTGTTTCAGTCGGTCCACGTGCCAGCAGGCACGCACGAGGTTTCCTTCGAGTTCGACTCTCTGACGGTGAAGATCGGCGCGGTGATTGGGGCAGTCTCAGCGCTGCTCGCGTGCGCCGGGTTGCTCGCGCTGTCGCGGTTCAAATGCGCCGCTTCGCGTCCGTGATTACTGCGAGCGCTTCACGAACACTCGACGCGCAGCGTCAGCATTTCGTATTGGGCCAATGACACGGACTGGGTGGCCGGGGAGAGGATGTCTTCCATTGGGTTTGACATTGATGCCGCGCCCATGGGGCGTCCCCAGCGGAGCGTGGTTTCACGCGGGATGTCGGTCGTGTTAAAGAGGCGCACCATGAAGGCCTTGTTGTCGCGGCTGGGCCGGATCGAGGAGACGATAACGCCGGGATCGCTGACGGTCAGCAGCGGTGCGGCGGCGGGCTTGTCCGGGTCGGCCGCGAGCACCTGGAGCGGCTGGCAGACACCGCGTCCAAACTGCTGCGCGGTGACAGCGTCGTAGCCGCCCGCATGCGGACGCAGCACGTAACGGAACCGAATCCACCCCTCCTGATCGGCCTTGTAATTCGTTTCCCAGTGGTTGTTCATGGTCCACGACCAGAGAAACGCGCCCGGCTCAATGTGTTCGCGCCAGTATTCGGTGCCGAAAGGCTGCGCAATCTTTACGGGGTCAAATTGCAGCATGGGCGCATCGGGCGTGACCCAGGTGACACCGCGGTCCGCGTTGGACAGGTCCACCCAGCGCTGCACGCAGTAGTAGTTGCGGTTGGCGCCCTCCAACTGGTCCTTCTCCACGCGCACCACGGCCCAGGGCGTGTCTATGCGCGCCTCCGCGTTGGGAATGTTGAAGGGGAACCCGAAGTAGACACCCTCGGCCCGTCGTTCCCGCGCCTTGTTCACGTCGTCAATCAGCTCGACAGAATCGAGACCGTCCACGATGCGCACACGGCGCACCAGCCTTTCGCAGCCGGGCGCGCCGCTTTCGATGCGCAGCGTGCCCACCACCGGGCCCGCATCCTCGACAACGATCTTTACCCCGCCCTTGACCGTCTGGCGGAGCTTTTCCGCGTCACGGCCGATGATGTAGAGGTAGTCGTTCAATCCCGAGACTTTCCCCGTGTCCACCAGTTCCCCGTCAATACCCTTGCGGCGCAGACTGTTGACCGCGCCCGTCTTGGGATGGACGGTGAGGGACAGCAGATCACTGGACAGCATTGAGCCTCCGGCCTTCACGGAGCCGGTGTGATTTCCTTCGCCCTCCCGCACCGCATAGCGCCGTGCGCCAAACGGCGGCACGTCGCGCGCAACGAAGGCCAGTTCACCCGAGGCAAGCCGCTGCGCGGGCACGGGCTTGCCCTCGGCGTCCGTCACCGCGTTGCCGGGGCAGTCCACGGTGACCAGCCCGTCGCGGGACCATGAGGCGGTGTTGGTCACGTCAAAGAAGTTGTGCAGCGCCCCCTCCTCCGGGCGTGTCGCGTCCTGCAGCAGGTTCTGGGATTGCGTCTCGCAGTCAAAGGCGTAGGCCTGCTTGAACCTGTCCTGCTGCACGGCGAAAGGACTGTCCGGTTCGCTGATGCTGTTGTTCGCGCCCCAGGTGTGCTCGTTGTACATGACGGCCTTGTTCCATGCCGTGTCAAAGCGCTCATGCAGCGGCAGCGCGGGATTGCGCATGGCCCAAAGCGTCTGCGCCTGGATGAGCCGCTCCGCGGCGGCGCGGTTGACGCCGGTCGCCCTGGAGGTCGAGGCCGCGCCGTCTTCCCAGTAGGGCGTGAAATCGCCGCGCAGCACCGGCAGCCTGTCGCCGTAGCGCTGCGCGAAATCGCGCATGGTGGCGCTGTTGGTCGAGATTACCAGGCGCGGGCTGGCGTAGGTCGTGTTCCAGTCGCGGACGATGTCGCTCAGTTTGCGCCAGGCCGGGCCGTTGTCCGCGCCGACGGCGTAGCGCCACATCACCATGTCGTAGGGGTAATCCTTGCTGTCCAGCCAATTCAGGTAGGCGGTCACCTTTTCCGGCGTGATCGCGTCGCGCCCGCACTGGAAGCCCGAATAGCCCCAGCCCGGCATCCAAAGCAATACCCGGTCCCTGCCCGAAGGGCCTTCCCACCAGAAGGGCTGGTCGGCCCAGCGGAAGACGCGTCCGCCCCGGTGCGTCTTGCCCACGATGTCCGCGCCCCGGAAGAAGTTGTCCACGTCGTCCGTGGCGAACCAGTTCGGCCCGACCGACAGGTACGGCACACCGCACTGCGCCAGCACGGACACCAGGCCCCAGGTGTAGCCCGGCACGTCGGACTGCATCGCCGAAATGACAGGCACGCCGTATTGTTTCTCAAAGCGCTTTGCCGCGCCCATCAGCTCGACCAGTTCCTCATCGTTGTACATGCCGGTCATGGCCTGGGCGTACAGCACGTCGAGATGAATCTTGCCCGCGCGGCACGCATCAAGGAAGGCCGCCTTCTCGGCGTCTGTGGCGGTGCGCATGAATTCCTCGACCGCCCACATGCCCTCGGGATGAAAGCGGAACTGCGCCTCCCCGGGATAGTCCTTCGTTTCGTCAATGAACTTCAGTGCGTCGCGCAGGTTGCACACCTGCACCTTCAGCACATCTTCCTGCGCGTGCGTGAACCCGATGTCGAGATGGGTCTGGTGGATGATGCGGATTTCGCGCGGACGCACGGGCTTGAGTTCGACCGTGCGGGA
>CALDSM010000666.1 GCA_937923585.1 uncultured bacterium | reverse complement strand
GTTTCCGTCAACGAGGAAGGGACCGCCAGCATTGCGGGGGAGGTGCGGGTCAATGGAAAGGAAAGCGTGACGCTCGCGGAGTTTGCGTGGAGTTCCCCCAACGCGCCGGGGAGTACCCTCGAATTTCCGGCCCCCCGCGCACAGTTGCGGAGCGTTGCGGGCGGTCGGTTATTGGAGAAGGCTGTTGGATTGTCCGTTCGGTTGCCCTGAACGGGTCTGTTCCCTGTTAGACCGTCACAGGGATTGTGACTTCGCAACCCTGTGAACAATGGTACAATCAAGGCGCGCATCGAGAGGGAATATTCTCGTCGCTGCATATGTCCATTAATTACAAGACTTTATAAGGTTTTGCAGTGATGGAGCAGCAGAGAGGCAACGAAGAGCAGAATGGGCTGGGACCAAGTCATCATCATCGTCACCATCGCCATCACCATCATAATCATGCGAGAAAGACCCGTGGACCGAGTATCGCGGCGTTGGGAGGGATAGTTGCGGCTGTGGCGGCAGTCCTGTTGCTGGCGTTTGTCTACATCAGTTGCCGGCCCAAGGAACAGCCCAAACCGGTGAACAAGGTGGTGATTGAAAGTACTCCGGAGGAGGGGGCGCAGGTGTTGGTGGCGGGGGAGGACCGGGGACCGACTCCGGTGACGGTGGAAGGGCTGGAACCGGGCCCGTATGAGGTAATTCTCAAACGTGACGGATACAAGCGCACCATAAAGAGTATTGTGGTTATGGGGGAACCGAGGGAGCGCTTCCTCATTACCATGGCGCCGCTGGTCGGATATCTGAACATTGAGTCCAAGCCAACCGGTGCCGAGGTGTGGCTGGACGGGCAGAAGGAAGGAACGACACCGCTGCTGAACCGTTCCGTTGTGGTTGGAAAGCACTCCTATGAACTGCGGCTGGAGAACTATTATCCCATCTCCAGTTCCTTTGTTGCCGAAGACAACTTCAGGCATGAATTCCGGCACGAATTCAAGGCGCTGGAGTCTGAGCTGAACGTCTTTTCGCGGCCCACGGGCGCGCAGATATGGCTCAACAACACGCCGCAGTCCCAGACGACCCCGGCGAAGTTCAAGCTGAAACCGGGCACCTATCTGGTGACGGTACACACGCCGGACTTCATTGAGCAAGAACAGACGGTCCATCTTGACGTCCACGAGACGGAAACGGTGCAGCTCAAGATGGAGCCGGGCGTTGTCCCGAAGGGCATGGTGCTGGTGCCCGGCGGCGAATTCCCCATGGGCAATGACGATCGTGCCCCCGATGAGCGGCCCCGGCGCATGATCAAGCTCAAGCCGTACTACATAGACAAGTTTGAGGTGACCAGGCAGGAGTTCAAGATGGTCTTTCCCGACCATGAATTTGAGCAAGGCGAGGAAAATCTCCCGGCCGTCGGCGTGACCTGGACCGAGGCGGTCAAATACGCGCAGGTGGTTGGAAAACGGCTGCCGACGGAGGCGGAATGGGAGCGTGCGGCGCGGGGCACGGACGCGCGCGAGTATCCCTGGGGCGCAAACTGGGCGTTGGGCCTGGCCAACACCCGCGAACAGGAAGAGAAGCGCCCTGTCCGCGTGGGCGAACTTTTTAACGGCGCATCGCCCTGCAAGTGCATGGACATGGCGGGGAACGCCTATGAATGGGTGCAGGACTGGTATGAGGCCTATCCCGGCAACCCGGTGGTCACCAAGGACTACGGGCAGATCTTTCGGGTGCTCCGCGGCGGTTCGTTTCTGACGGGCAAGTTCGAGGCGCGGTGTGCCGCGCGGCATTTTGACCGGATGGATGCCGGGCACGGGGGCTACGGGATGCGCTGCGCCATGGACGCGCCGGCGCAGTAGGGAGTGCGGCCCCGAGGCAGGCGGGGGCGCCTGCGGTGCGGGACTTTGCGCGGTCTTGCGGCTTGCCGCTACAATCCGTTCAACCGCACCACAGGAGATTCCCAACCCATGGCGTTCATCGTTTGCGAGCCGTGCATCAAATGCAGGTATACCGAATGCGCCGGCGTGTGTCCGGTTACGTGCTTCCATGCGGGGGAAACGACGCTTGCCATTGATCCGGATGAGTGCATTGACTGCGGCGTTTGTGTGAATGAATGCCCGGTGCATGCCATTTTTTCCGAGGATGAGGTGCCCGCAAAGTGGCGGGAGTACATTGAATTGAACGCGAAGTATTCGAAGGAATGGCCGGTCATAGAGGAGTCCCGCGAGCCGCTCGATACGGCCGATGCATTCCGGGAGGTGAAGGAGAAGCGGGAGCACTTTTCACCCAACCCGGCGGGGGACGTGTGAAGGCAGAAGCGGGCAGTCAACAAGAACGAGGGGGGTAGTTCAGCGCCCGGAAGAAATTGCAGGACCGAAGAGAATGGGCAAACAGGGACAGCCTAAAACAACAGTATCGAAGGAGTGGCCAGCATTCGGTTTTGTCTTGCATGAGTCAAGACAGGAGGCTTCAGGTCGGCCAGGGAAAGGAGACGGGGAATGCGCTTGATCAGTCTGTGGAGGATGCGAGGCCTTTTCGTGCCGATAGTGTGTCTGCCAATTGTCATGGTCGCCGCCGTTGCGGACAACGGCGTACCACAGGACGGTGAGAAGCTCGCCGGTAAAGACGCTGTTTCAGCACCAATTGTCCAGTACGGGAATGGTGAGCTGAGCTCCAACATTTTTGTGTCTCCTGGCGGCACCCAATTCCTTACCGGTTCCAGGGATGGGCGGGTGAGACTGTGGGATGCCGTTACGGGGCTGCCGGTTCGCACGTTTTCCGGGCACCTGAATCAGGTCAATGTGGTTTCATTGTCTGCGGATGGCAAGAAAGTGCTCTCTTCATCGTACGATGGCACGCTCAGAGTGTGGGATGCGGCCACGGGCGCGCGGCTTCACATGCTGGCTTTCGACCCGAGGTTCTTCATCACGGCAGCGTTCTCTCCGGACGGGACAAAGGCGCTAACAGGGAGCGCGTATTATCCTGGGACGGCCGACCCCAATGACACTACGGCCAAACTCTGGGACTTGGCTACGGGAAGTCAACTGATGACTTTTGTCGGGCACACGGGCGTGGTGTCGCTGGTTGCCTTCTCTCCTGATGGAAGCCGGGTGCTCACCGGTTCGGGATATCCGGATTACTCGGTGAAGCTGTGGGAGACCGTTTCCGGCAATGAACTCTTCTCCGTCACGCCATATGCGTACGGCTCAACATGGGCCGCATTCGCCCACGATGGGTCGAAGGTACTCTTGGGAACATTCTTGGGGGATACCGCAAGCCTGCGTGACGCGGTCACGGGCGGGGAGATACGTTCCCTGAGTGCCTCGTATGCCGGCGTCAGTTGCGCGGCATTTTCCCCGGATGGCAGCAAGATTCTTGGGGGCGGACTGCGGACCGCAACGCTCTGGGACGCCGGTACGGGCGTTGTTCTCAGGAAGTTCACCGGGCATACTGACTTGATTTATTCGGCGGGCTTTTCGGCGGACGGAACCAAAGTGTTCACTGGCTCGGGCAACCCACTGATGGGCTTGACCGACGACACGATTCGGCTTTGGGACCCGGCCACAGGAGAAGAACTGCACTGCTATACGGGGCATACGCCGGGGATGAATTGTGCTGCTTTCTCTCCCGACAAGACAAAGGTTCTCACCGGTCTGTCCACCGATATGACGATTCTGTGGGACGCGGCCACCGGTGCATCTCTGCGCAGCTTTGCCGGCGGCGCGGTCGCGGTATCGTTCTCTCCCGACGGGAAGAAGGTGCTAACGGCTTCCGGGAAGAATATTGTCCGGTTGTTGGACACAGCTTCAGGCGATGAGCAAAAGAGTTTTGCAGCACATATCGAACCGCTATGCTGCGCCGTGCTTTCTCCGGATGGAACCCGGGTATTGACGGGGTCACTGGACAGTACCGCCAAACTTTGGGACTTGGAAACCGCCACGGAACTTAGCACGTTCACGGGCCACATCAAATACGTGTACCGCGCGGCATTTTCTCCCGACGGAAAGAAGGTGATCACCGGCTCCGGGGACAAGACCGCAAAAATCTGGGATGCGAACACGGGAACCGAACTGCTGACGCTGTCCGGGCATTATTCGGACCTTTCAGCCGTGGCGTTTTCTCCGGACGGCAGCAAAGTGCTCACGGGCAGCGCGGACACATTGGCCATGCTTTGGGATGCCACCACGGGCGCCCATATTCGCACATTCCAGGGCCACACCTATTGGCTTCTTTCGGCAGTCTTTGCGCACGACGGAACACGAATACTCACTGGAGGCGACGAGAATGCCATACTCTGGGATGCGGCCACAGGCGAGCCGCTTCGGACTTTCGTGAACCGTTCCGGAATGCTAATGGATGCGATAATGTCCCCAGACGACAAGAATGTACTCGCAGTGTCCGATGGCGGAGTTGGAATGTTGTTTCCTGTGTCGGGTGGTGTGGTTGATGTGGTTGTGCCCGACGTGACGGGCCAGACGCAGGATGGGGCGCAGGAATCCTTCGCCGCTGCGGGGCTACCACTGGAATCCATAACGCAGCAATGCGGGAATTCCATCGCCGTGGGGCTTGTGATGTCACAGTATCCTGCCGCGTCGAGCCGTGTTCCCACTGGAACGGCGGTGAGTCTCGTCGTGTCTGCAGGCCCTTGTCCGGTTGTGGTCCCTGTCGTTACGGGCCAGGCGCAGACAGCTACTGGCGCGGTCCTGGCCGAAGCCAATCTCACTACCGGGACCATAACCCAGCAATGCAATGACAGCGTTGCTGCCGGAATCGTTTTCAATCAGTCTCCGACCGCGGGACAGGAGGCGCCTTTTGGCGGCGCCGTCGACTTGACCGTGTCTTCCGGCCCGTGTCCTGTGGCTGTGCCGGCGGTGGCGGGACAGACGCAGATGACCGCGTCCACGGCAATCGCGGGCGCCCGTCTTGTCGTCGGAACGGTTTCCCGCCAATGCAGCGATTCCGTGGCTATTGGCTTGGTAATCAGGCAGAATCCAGAATCTGGAGCGCTTGTTCCGCCAGGCAGTGCCGTGACGCTGGCACTGTCCTCGGGTCCGTGTCATGTGTCTGTGCCAGACGTGGCGGGCCGGACCCTTGAGGCAGCAGAACGGGCAATCACCGAGGCAGGGCTTTCTGTCGGCGCGGTAACCGAACAATGCAGCGAAGCCGTGGATTCGGGGAAAGTGGCCAGCCAGTCACTGAATGCAGAAACGATGGTCAATGTGGGGAGCACGGTGGCGCTGGTGGTGTCCACGGGACCGTGCTTTCCCACGGTGCCCAATCTGGCAGGCCAATTACAGATCGCCGCCCTCATGATGCTCAGCACCGCAAACCTTGCTTCCGGTTCGGTGACGCAGCGGTGTAGTGACACCATGGCCGCCGGCCAGGTTGTGGACCAGAATCCGGCCGCCGGCGCCCAAGTCCCGCACGGCACATCGGTTGCGATCATTGTGTCCACCGGTCCCTGCGACAATACTCCCCAGACATTGGATGCACTCCGAAGCAGAGTCACAGCAGACTTTGAAACAATGGACGGTGACGGTGACGGCAAACTGAGTTACGCCGAACTGCTTTCCCCCCTGCCGGGATTATCCACGGACCTGTTTAACGATATGGATACTGACCGGAATGGTTTTATCAGCCGCGCCGAGGCGGGCGTAGAGCAATCCAGCGGTTGCGCCGGCCACGCTGGCGCGAAGAGAGATTTTGACCTGGAGAAGGTGCGGAAGTCTTTCTCCGACCTGTTATTGGGTTCAAAGTGATGCCATTTTCGGACTCGGGGTGAGCGCATCCAGGTGATTTGACTTGCGAATGGCGGCATTCCGAATGGCGGGCGGTTGCATCTCAGAGGGGCCGCGCCCTATGATCCATTCGCGGCCGTTCAGGCCATGCATTCGGCAAGGGATTTCGTTCCATGGCAAAAATCAGCTTTATCGGCGCGGGCAGCACCGTTTTCGCGAAGAACGTGCTGGGCGACTGCATGCATGCGGAGGCGCTGCGAGGCTCCCATGTCGCGCTGATTGACGTGGACCCGGTCCGGCTGCGCGAGTCGGAGGTCATGGTCAACAATCTGAACCGTACCCTCGTGGCGGGGATGACCGTGGAGGCTTTCCCTGCGGGGGATGCGGAAAAGGCGCTTGCCGGGACGGACTATGCGGTCAACGCGATCCAGGTGGGCGGATACCGGCCCTGCACGGTGACGGATTTTGAGATTCCAAAGAAGTACGGGCTGCGCCAGACCATTGGCGACACACTGGGCATCGGCGGCATTTTTCGCGGCCTACGCACGATTCCGGTGCTGCTCGACTATTGCCGCATTCTGGAGCGGGTCGCGCCGAACGCGCTCTTGCTGAACTACACAAACCCGATGGCGATGCTGACCGGGGCGGTGCTCAAGGGCACGAGTGTGCGAACCGTGGGGTTGTGCCACAGCGTGCAGGCGTGCGCGCCCTGTTTGTGCGCGGAACTGGACCTGCCGACGGACCACCTGCGCTGGAAGATTGCGGGCATCAACCACCAGGGCTGGCTGCTGGAACTTTCCCGGAACGGGGAGGATCTGTATCCAGAGGTCAAGCGGCGCGCGCAACTGCCCGAGTACGTCGGCCGCGACACGGTGCGGTTTGAACTGATGAAGCGGTTTGGCTATTACGTCACCGAATCGAGCGAGCACAGCGCCGAGTACGTGCCGTGGTTCATCAAGGCGCGCGCGCCGGAGCTGATTGAAGCGTTTCATATTCCGCTGGATGAGTATCCGCGCCGCTGCGAGGAGCAGATCAGGAACTGGGCGGCGATGCGGGACGAACTGACGGGCGACGCGCCCCTGACGCACGTACGCTCGTGCGAGTACGCCTCGCACATCATTGAGGCCGCCGAGACGGGCGGCCCGTACACCTTTGGCGGCAATGTGCTGAATACCGGGCTCATCACGAACCTGCCGCAGGGCGCGTGCGTGGAGGTGATGTGTGTGGCCGACCGCAACGGGGTGACGCCGACGCATGCGGGCGGACTGCCGCCGCAGTGCGCCGCGCTGAACCGGACCAACATCAACGTGCAGGAACTGGTGATTGAGGCGGCGCTGACGGGTCGCCGGGACCACATTTACCAGGCGGCCCTGCTGGACCCGCACACGGCGGCGGAACTGACCATGGACGAAATCGTCGCTCTCTGCGACGATCTCATAGAGGCGCACCGCGGCTGGCTGCCCGAGTATCACTGACAAGCAGCCGCACAACGCCAGGGAGAAGATGGACTATGTCTTGGCTGGCCTTCATGATCGAGACAATTCGGGACAACAAGACGACGGGCGCCTTCGGCCCGAGCAGCCGCGCGCTGGCAGACGCCATCACCGACCTGGCGGATTTGCCCAGCGCGAAGACGATCGTCGAATACGGACCGGGCGAGGGCGTGTTCACCGAGGCGATTCTGCGCAAGAAGTCGGCCGATTCCTTCTTTGTGGCGCTGGAAGTGCTGCCGACGCTGGTCGAGGCGACCAAGAAACGCTGCCCCGGCGTCAACGTGGTTCAGGACAGCGCGGAGAACGCGATTGTCTATTTGCGCGAGGCGGGATACGACAACTGCGACGCCATCGTGTCGGGGCTTCCCTGGGCTCGGTTTCCGGAGGACTTGCAGGACCGGCTGCTGGACGCCACCTTCAAGGTGCTGGCGCCGGGCGGGCGCTTCGTGACATTCGCCTATGCGATGAGCCCTGCGATTCCGTCGGGCCGTCGTTTCTTCTCGGGCAAGATGCCGGAGAAGTTCGGCCGCATCCGGCGCGTGGGGCCGGTGTGGAAGAACCTGCCCCCGTGTTTCGTGTACATTGCCACGAAGCCGAAGTGAGGGCCGCCGGGGGCGCGGGAATCCATGGGAAGCATGGGGGAGATTTATAAATGCAGGAGGCTTGGAGGACAGGTGAGGGTGCCTGTCCCACATTCTTTGTGGTTGACCTTACCGGCGGGAGTGTATGCATGAAAAAGGCTTTGATGGTCTGGGGCGGCTGGGACGGGCATGAGATCGGAAGAGCACACGTCTGAACTCCAGTCACGATCAGATCTCGTA
>CALDSM010000665.1 GCA_937923585.1 uncultured bacterium | reverse complement strand
CCTGTACAAGGCGGAGGCGAGCATCACGACTTCCGCCGGGGCGCGAACGTCCTGCTTCGATCCGGCCAGCGGCACCCTGTATTTGGCCGTTCCGCGGCACCGCGATCAGTCTGCGGCGATATGGGTGTACAAGGCACGGCCGTAGCAGCAGTTGCCGTGTGCGCCTCCGAGCGGCGATTTGCGTCAAACGGCGCACCCGCAGATAATCCAGCGTTCACCTCCGAAAGGAAAGAAACATGCGCAAGAGGACTGTCTTATTGGGTGCGGCGTTTGCGCTGCTGCTGCCCGCTATCGGCCACGCCGTGGATTCGCCCCAATTCCGCGGTGCGGACCGAACCGGTGTCTTCCAGGAAGCGGGCTTGTTGAAGTCCTGGCCCGAGGCCGGTCCCGCGCTCGCATGGACGGCGAAGGGTTTGGGAAAAGGGTATTCGTCCGTATCTGTTGTCGGGGGCAAGGTCTACACCACCGGCAGGTGTGAAGACGAGACCGGTGTGATTCTGATCTTCAATGAAGGCACGGGCGCGCTGGAACAGACGCTTCCTTACGGCAGGGAATCGGTGGAGGAACAGGCACCGGGTTCGCGGGCAACGCCCACCATCGTGGACGGCCGCCTGTATCTGATGTCGGGGCTGGGCGTGGTGTACTGCTTTGATCTTGCGAAAGGCGGAAAGATTTGGGAGGTCAATGTCCTGGAGCGCTTCGGCGCGAAGAACATCATGTGGCAACTTGCGGAGTCGGTGCTGGTGGACGGCGACAAGGTCATATGCACGCCCGGCGGAACGGAGGCGCTCGTTGCAGCACTGAACAAAAATACCGGTGAAACCGTCTGGGCAACCAAGGGACTGGAGGACCGGGCCTCCTATTGCACGCCGATCATTGCGAACCACAACGGACACAGGATTCTTCTCACGGGGACCGGGCGCCATATCATCGGCGTGGACTCCGATTCCGGAAAGCTGCTCTGGTCGTTCGCGCACAAGGTGCCCTGGGACATCCATGCCGTGACGCCGGTTTACAGCAACGGGTTGGTCTATTACACCGGCGGCGACGGCGTGGGCGGCGGCGCGCTGGAAATGTCCAAGGACGGCGGTTCAGTCGAATCCAAGTGGCTCGACACGACGCTGGACTGCCTGCACCACGGCGTGGTGCTGGTGGACGGGTACCTCTACGGCACCGGATACAAGTCGGGCGGCAAACTCGTCTGCCTGGAGATGGCTACGGGAAAGGTGATGTGGACATCGAAGGAGGTCAGGGAGGGCATGGTGGTGGCGGCAGACGGGATGCTCTATGTTTATGAGGGGCCCAAGTCGGGAATGGTGAATTTGGTGAAGGCCTCTCCGTCCGGCTTTGAACGTACGGGGCGCTTTGCGGTGACCGAGGGTGCCGACCAGCATTGGGCCCACCCCACCATCTCCAATGGCAGGCTCTACATCCGTCATGGAGACGCGCTTCTCGCCTATAACATAGCCGCGAAGTAGCCCCCCCTTTCAGAACAACCGAAGAATGGAGTCGGGAACCCGGGTCTTACGCCCGGTCTATCGTTCCTCGCGCTTTCGGCGCGCCGGGCAAGACAGCCGGCAGGGATGCCGGCTCCCCCAGTACGGGCCACCCAGTCTTTCCAATTACCGCGAATACGTGTTCTGCCAGGGGTGTTTTCTTTTACGTAACAGTTGAACTGCGCAAAAGAAAGGAGGTTAGTTAAATGTTGACAAGCCTCAAATCATTTTTGGGATACCGGCTCCGTGCCGTGGACGGCCATATAGGCAAAGTGCGGGATTTCCATTTTGACAATGGCAGCTGGGCGTTGCGGCATATGGCCGTATCCACCCATGTTCATTTCCCGTGGCCGGTGGTGCTGATTGAGCCCAAGCAAATTGGCCGCCCCGACTGGGTGGACCAAACCGTTCCGGTATTTCACACCATGCAGGAAGTGCGGGAGGCGCCGCGCCTGGCGAAAGATCCGCCGCTGTACCGGCAGGTTTATGATCGGACTGTCAATTTCAATGGGTATATTCCGCACTGGACACCCATGAGCGACTCGCCGGGAACGGAGACCAGCTTCGTGCCGAAGGAGCCGGTCCAACTGAGAAGCCTGACCCATCTGCTTGGTTACCGCGTTCATGCCGAAAATGAGTTGGTGGGGCATGTGCATGACTTTCTGGCCGACGACGAGTGGAACATCCGCGCCATGGTGGCCCGGCTGGAACTGTTTATCGGCGAGCGTTTCGTGGCCGTGGACACGGGAGACGTGACGGAAATTGACTTTGCCGATCAACTGACACGGCTCTCGGCGACGAGGTCCATGCTGGAAACCGCCCCCGAGTACAATCCGCTCGAGCCGCGTCAGCCCGACACGGCGATCATGCACGGCATTCGCATGTCCGCGATTGGTCGCTGAGCGCATCCGGCGGAACCGCGGTCAGAAGGCAGGAGCAGCGTGGTTGGAGGCATTCGCACCAGCGAACGCCTCATACAAAGGAGAGAGAATCTCCGTATCAGGAGCCAGTGAGATGGATGCCTTCGCAGGACTGCGCGGAAAGATATTCTCGCTTGCACTTAACCGACAGCGGAACATTCCGCGCCCAGGACCGGTGCCGACGATCAGGCAAACTGTGCCACGGCGCCACAAGAGCACCGTACAAGGTTTCGGCCCGACGGACCACGCGTCCGTCAAAGGGCCGAAGGCGCATTGATTCCGGCCAGGTCCTTGATTGCCTCCCCGGCGAGAATGAAGCCGGCAACGGGCGGAACAAAGGATATGCTCGCGGGAATTTGGCGCTTCTCGCTGCATTTTCGGACCGTGTCGCTGTTGCACACACAGGCAAGTTTGCAGGTCAGCACCTCGGCCTTGCGCGGCTTACGGGGATTCTCTTCCGAAAACACCACCTTCAGCTTCGTGACATTTCTTTTGCGGAGCTCGCCGCGCATGACTTTCGCCAGCGGGCAGTTCCTGGTCTTGTATAGGTCCGTGACCACGAACTGAGTCGGGTCCAGCTTGTTGCCCGTTCCCATGCAACTGATGACGGGTGTGCCCCGCCTGAAACAGAACTCGATGAGGGCGATCTTGGCTGTGACGGTGTCAATGGCGTCAATCACGTAGTCCACGCTGCTGTCTATCAGCTCGCCGATGTTCTCCGGCGTGATGCACAGGCGCCGGGCGTCCACGACAATCTTCCTGTCTATTTCAGCCACCCGCTCCTTCATCACCTCCACCTTTTCCCGGCCGACGGTCGCCAGGGTCGCGGGAAGCTGCCGGTTGATGTTGGTCAGGCAGACGGTGTCGTCGTCAACAATCAGAAGATGTCCCACCCCGCAGCGGGCCAGCGCCTCCACCGCCCAGCTTCCCACGCCGCCAATGCCGAGCACGGCCACCTTCTTTCGGCGCAGAATGTCGAGGCATTCCTTCCCTATCAGCAATTCGGTCCGGGACAGCGGGTGTTGCCTGGGCATGGGTTCTCTTCCTTGGCGATAGACTGAGTTCCGTCATTATAGTCCATTTCGGGGTTCGGTCTGTGTTCTCCCGCTTGTGCCGATACCCCCTGTTCCTCTATGTTATCCGCAGGTTGTCGCCAACGGGCCGTTCCCGCCCGGGCCGACTTCACCAAACCGGTCACAATCAAGAGGAATGCCATCGCCATGTTCTCTGCAAACAACTTGAGTCTGCTCGTTGCCGCCGTGCCCGTTCTGTTTGCCGCTTTTCCCGCCTTCGCCCAGGCGCCGCAGAATGCGCCCGGCACCGGTCTGGCCGAGCAGTTTGCCAATCCCGGCCCGGAATTCCGCGGAAAGCCCTTCTGGAGTTGGAACGGAGAACTGAAACAGGACGAACTGTTTCGCCAGATTGGCGTGCTCAAGGACATGGGCATGGGCGGCTACTTCATGCACTCCCGCACCGGGCTGGCCACGGAGTACCTTGGGGAAGACTGGTTCCGGCTGATCAACGCCTGTGCAGACGAGGGCGCGAAGCTTGGCCTGGAGTCGTGGCTTTACGACGAGGACCGCTGGCCCAGCGGGACCGCGGGCGGATTGGTCACCGTGGAGTCCAAGTACCGCCAGAAATTCATGACGCTCCAGACGGTTCCCGCAGCGGAATTCCAGTGGAACGACAAGATCGTCGCCGCCTTTGCCTGCATTCTCAAGGACACCATCTTTGTTGACTGCGCGCGGCTTGCGCCCGGGGCCAAGGCGCCCGACGGAAAAACTGTGCTGGTGTTCTCCGTCAAGGAAGCCGATCCCTCCTCGTTCTACAATGGCAACACGGACGTGGACCGGCTCAACCGCGAGGCCACGGAGTATTTCATCAAGCTGACCCACGAGAAGTACAAGGAACACTGTGGAGACCGGCTCGGCAGGACCATTCTGGGCATTTTCACCGATGAGCCGCATCATGGCGCCACCTTCTCCAGTTTCGGACAGGGTACCAGCAATGCCTCCGGCATGACTCCGTGGACGGAGAAACTGCCCGAAGCGTTCAAGGCGCGGTTCGGATATGACATTCTCGACTTTCTACCCACCCTTTTCCTCAAGAATGACGGCAATCCCATCGCGCTGGTCAAGTGGCAGTACATGGAACTGATCGAGAGCATGTTCCTGGAGAACTGGTGCAAGCCGGTGCAGGAATGGTGTAAACGAAACAACATGATCTTTACCGGACACTTCCTGCACGAGGACAGCCTTGTCAGCCAGGCGGTCATGCAGGGCTCGCTCATGCGCGCCTATGAATATCAGGATCTTCCCGGTGTGGACGTGCTGACCGAGGGCAACCGCAACTACTGGATCGTGAAGCAGGTTTCCAGCGCCGCCCGCCAACTCGGCCAGAAACAAATTCTCAGCGAATTGTACGGCTGCACGGGCTGGCAGATGAACTTTCAGTCGCACAAGGCCGTGGGCGACTGGCAGGCGCTCTTTGGCGTAAACCTGCGCTGCCCGCATCTCTCCTGGTACACCATGAGCGGTGAGGCCAAGCGGGATTATCCGGCCAGCATCTTCTTCCAGAGTGGCTGGTGGCGCGACTACCATTTCGTCGAGGACTATTACGCGCGGCTCAACACACTGCTGGCGCAGGGCCGTCCGGCCTGCGACGTGCTGGTGCTGAATCCCATCGAAAGCACCTGGTGCCAGGCGGGCATCGGCTGGGCCGACGGGCTCTCGGCAAAGGCCAAGGAACTCCAGGACTTGCAGCGGGGTTACGAGGAGATGTTCTTCTTCCTCGCCGGGTCGCACATAGACTTTGACTACGGCGATGAGGAGATGTTCGGCCGCCTCTGCCGTGTGGACCGCGACGGGGACACGCCCGTGCTTCGCTTCGGAAAGGCCGACTACCGCGTGGCCGTGGTGCCCATGATGACCACGATTCGCGGCACCAGCATAACACTGCTGGACGATTTCCAGAAGGCGGGCGGCAAGGTCGTCTTCGTGGGTCAACCGCCCGCGTATGTGGATGTTGTCAAGTCCACTGGGGCCGCGGAACTGGCCAGGAAGACCACCCAGGTGGAATGGAAGCGGGAGGCGCTGGTTGCGGCCGTGAAAGATTCGCTCCGCATACCGGTGGAGTTCTTGGATGCCAGGGGCGCGTCTGCCGAAAAGATCTTCTGCCAGATGCGCGACGACGGCGACTCCAAGATACTTGTCGCCATCAACACCAGCACCGATCAGGAACAGCGCGGCCTGACGGTGCGTGTCAAGACCGTCGGCGCCGTGACCGAATGGAACTGCCTTACGGGCGAGCGTCGCGCGGTTGCCGCGGTTGAAAAGTCTGGTTGGACCGAGTTCCCCGCCGATTTCGTTCCCAGCGGCGAGCATGTTTTTGTGTTCACCCCCAAGCCGGTTGAGGGCGTGCCGCAGGAAATGCCGCTCGCAGAGGTCAGCCGACAGGAATGCGCCGGACCCTTCGCCTACGAACTTAATGAACCCAATGTCTGCGTGCTTGACCTGGCCGACTTCCAGGTTGACGACAAGCCCGTAAAGACGGAAACGGAAATCCTCAAGATTGACCAGGCGGTGCGCCAGGCATTCGGCCTGCCCCTGCGCGGCGGCGAAATGGTCCAGCCTTGGTTCAGCAAGAAGTTTGCAGCCAAGCCGGAGGCCAAGGGCAAGCTTCGCATGGTGTTCTCCTTCAGTGTGGATGCCCTGCCCGCCGGGCCGGTGCAACTGGCGCTGGAAGAGCCGCAAAACTACGCCATAAAATGCAACGGGAAGCCCATCACCGTCGCGCCTGAAGGCTGGTGGGTGGACCCGGCCATTCAGACCATCTCCCTGCCGGCGGACGCCCTTGTGGCCGGTGCCAACACCATCGAGTTGACGGCGGATTTCCGGGCCGACATGAATCTTGAGGCACTCTTCCTGCTCGGTTCGTTCGGCGTGCGGCTTGACGGCACGAAAAAGACGCTGACCAAACTTCCGGCGCAGTTGTCCGTTGGGGACCTGGCGGCGCAGGGCCTCCCCTTCTACAGCGGCGCCGTGACCTACCGCGTTCCCCTGACCGTGAAACTGGCGGCCGGGCAGCGCGCATTCCTGGTCACGCCAAAGTTCGAGGGAGCCTGCGTCAAGGCCACGCCCACCAAGGTCATCCCCTGGCAGCCCTATGAGACCGACATCACCGCCGAGGCGCAGCAGGGTGGCGAACTTCCCGTGCAGGTCGTGCTGACCCGCCGCAACACCTTCGGCCCGCTGCACCAAGTACCGTTGCGTTCCAGCGGCTACGGTCCCGGCAATTGGATCACCGACGGCAAGGGCTGGTCACAAGACTATCAGCTCTACCCAGCGGGACTGCTGGAGGCACCGGTGATTTCGACACGGGCGCAAAAATAGAACCGTTCCGCCACAGAATACGCCGCAGTCATTTTGGACTGCGGCGGCAGCGACGCCGCTTTGGCTGTCCCTTTTTTGACTGCGGAGGCCATGCCGCCGCTTTTCATCACCGGGGCCATGCCCCGGCGGCGGAAGTATCGCTTTTGCAAGGGAAAGCGGTGGCATGGCTCCCGCAATCAAAAAGAAGCAACGCCTTCCTTCTCACGTTCCCCATTCCCGAGATCAATTCCCGTTCCGAAATGCCTCATTCCCAATGGGAGTATCGAATCATCGCCGTCAACAAGGCCGGTGAAAGCATCCCCAGCAACACCATAATGGCAGTACTGTAAAAGCGCAAAGTGCGAAGGGCGTCTCTCAAGTCCCCCTTTGAAGGGGGATTTAGGGGGATGTGGAGCTCCGGGCAACGACGGGAGTCAACCCACATCCCCCGGCCCTTCGGGCCACCCCCTTCCAAGGGGGACTTTTCGAAGCTTCACCCTTCCCCCTGCCCGCCCCGTCATTCCCGCGAATGCGGGAATCCAGTGTTGGCGCGATGACGGCGTGAACAGCGCGAGTCCTGGATTCCCGCTTGCGCGGGAATGACGAAAACACTACCCCCTTCTTCCCAGACCCAAGACCCAAGACCCAAGACCCCAAGCGAAAAACGGGGACTGACTCGCCTTTCGGTAGTTTGAAAGGCGTGTCTGTACC
>CALDSM010000664.1 GCA_937923585.1 uncultured bacterium | reverse complement strand
ACGAGATCTGATCGTGACTGGAGTTCAGACGTGTGCTCTTCCGATCTCATGGCCAAGGCATACCGGTTTGCGGCCAAACCCGAGTACCTGGGATTTATCTATGACCAGCTCAACTGGGTCTTTGGCTGCAACCCGGCGGGCGTCTGCCTGATGGAGGGGGTCGGGGCGGTGCATGTGGCGAAGATTGCGGGGCCCTGCGCCGACCGGCGCGACACGCTCGGCGGGATTATCCTCAACGGCATCGGCCCGGCGGGTCCCGGCGATGACCGCCCCTGGATCGCCCTGCGTGACACCGACACGGCCACCGAGGCGACCAACGGTTTTGCCCTGCGCAACAACACCCGTTTCATCAGCGCCATGGCGCAGTTAAAGCGCATCCGCACCGTGCAGCCCCAGGACAAACAGGGGAAGTAGCTGCTGACGGAGAATCATGCATTTCCGGCGGCACTTCGGCCGCCCCGGCCAAGGTTCAAGCGGGCTACAGCTTGTAGACAAACGGCGCCACATTGCCCGAAGACCAGAAGCCCAATGCCGCTGCAAGCACCATAAACAGCACGCCGAGCACCACCAGCGCAATGTTTATCCAGCCTAGTGTAGTGAATCGCAATTGATGCCACTTGAACAAACAAAGAAGACCAAGCGAAAAACAGGGACTGACTCGCCTTTCGGCAGTTTGAAAGGCGTGTCTGTACCTGCTTTTCGCGGCATTTTCGCGTCAAGATAAGATGCCATCAGGATGACTCACTGCACTAGAATGGTGCCGGCCATCGCGAAACCCCGGGCGTCCTGGGACACGACGCCCCGGCGGACCTTTTCCAGCGTCATATGCCCCAGGATGACTGCGGGAACCGAACACAGGGGGCCGCACAGCACAAAGGACGAGATTCCCAGCACCATGCCGGCGATGGCCTGGCCATTCCCCAGTGCCGGGGCCTGCGGCGGGGACGACAGCGACGACGACGGGCTTTGGCAGTCTGTTTCATTCATGATGCTGTGCTTCTCCTTCTGTCTGCACGGATTTCTACCCGCGTAGTGGGCCACAATTGAGGCAAATTACACAAGCAAAGAAGTCCAAGCGAAAAACAGGGACTGACGCGCCTTTCGGCAGTTTGAAAGGCGTGTCTGTACCTGCTTTTCGCGGTGTTCTCGCGTCAAAACAAGATGCCGTCAGCATGACTCACTGCACTACAGGCTGCTGGAGCCGCTCCAAGTCCTGTTTGGCCTGGTCGGCAGCAGGTGTGGATGGATAATCCCGCATGGTCCGCTGAAGCAGTTCTGTGGCCCGTTGAGTTTGGCCCTGCCCCGCACGGCACAAACCCTCCTGATGCATCGCAAAAGGCACTTTCGCGCTTGTCGGGTAGTTCAGCCGGACCTTCTCGAACGCTGTCACGGCCTCATCAGGCCTGTCGAGGCTCCACAGGCACTTGGCCTTCCAGAACTGCGCATTGTCGGCATTCTCGACGCCGGGATGCTGCTCCAAATATCGGCAGAATTGTTCCAGTGCCGTCTTGTAGTCCCGCTGCGCATACGATTTCTGCGCTTCCCGGTAGGCTGTCCCAGCGGCGTCCATGGCGGTTGGAGACTGCGCCTCGGCATATCGGGTGCCGGGCGCGGCCCGGTTAATGTGGAGCAGGGCGACCGAGGATTTCTCGGGATCGCGGTTCTTGGTGACGACCACTACCCACTCGCCCAGCCGGTACGGATTGGGTGGGGTCATGCGCAGCGCCACGGGCGACTCGAAGACATCAGGAGGCGGAGCCGGTTTCCAGAACGCCAGCCCGCGCGACGGCTGCACAACGTCTTTCTTGTTGAAATAGAACTTGAGGCCGAACGCATCGGACTGTTCGGTCTTGGTCAGGCGCAGGGCCATGGACACCCCCTCGGGAATCCCCTTGGGTTCCTCGCCCCTGACACGCTTGTCCAGCAAGTCCTCCTGCATGTCGGCAATCACCGCCGTCGGTCTCTCGTTTCGATAGAAGGCCAGCAGTGACGCACTGTAGTCTCCATAGAAGGCCTCCAGTCCGGGCGTCTTCAGCACTTCTCCCGCCACGAAGCGCGGCCCTGCGGTTTCCGCCCTGAGTACCACTTTCGGCATTTCACCGCCTTCTTTGCCTTCAGACTCTGCCGGGTCTTCCACCGCCTTGAAGGTGACCCGCGGCGCGCTGATGAGTTCCAGGTCTGAATATCGGTCGGACGCTTCGAAGACCGCCCCAATCCCTTTCTCGTCACGAGTGATGAAGACACGCTCCGCCTCCGGACCATGCACCATTTCTCGGTCTGTCTTGAGTTCGGCGCACAGGGACTCCACGGACGCGCGGGGGCCGGCGAGGAGTCTCATCTCGGCGGTGTACGGTGGGGCATTATCCGCGTCCCGAGTGCGGTCTTGAGCAAGGGCAACATCGGCCGAATCCGCGGAGGTGTCACCCGCGCGGACGGACGGCGGGATAATACCGCCGGAAACGGCCGACGCAGAACTTTTGGCCGCAGCGTCTGGGTTTACGGGAAGTTCAACGGTCTCATCCCGGCCTTTGGCGACATTCAACGGCGAACTGTGCAACTGCGTGGGCGGGCCGGCGAACACGCAGTACTCGCCCGGCGGCAGATTGACAATGGTGCAGAAAGTGTGCCCATCTTTGTCTCCGACGAAAAGACGGCCGGGCAAACGGCTGAAATAGAGTGCGCCCTGCCAGAGGCGCCCCAGACGAATGTCCTCCAAGGACTTTGCTGAGATGGTCTGTTCTTTCAGGAAAGTGAGATCGCGGGTAATCGCCAGCAAGCGCGGGAAGTCTTCAGGCACTTCGGGCGTGTTGGGGATGCCGATGCGCACGCGGGTGCCGTTGTCCGCGGGCGGGACGGCCACGTCCACGACTTGGCCGTTCGCCAGGGCCAGCGAAGGAACGCCGCCGTAGTAGGTTGCCGTCAGCGCCGCATCGCGCTGTTCGGTGGAAAGGACGCCCGCCGGCATGTTTAAGACGGGAAACTGGGCCGTCACAGCGATGGCGTAGTTTCCGGCATCGAGTTCGGAGAACAGGAAGTCGGCGTCCGGAGGCGTCGAAAGCCAGACGTTTGACGCAAAGGCAGAGAGATGGGGGTCGCGTCCCGGCTGAATGAACCTGTGCCCGTCGAGCGCTTCAAGACGGATGAAAGCCCTGTTTCTTAGCGTGTCACGCCCCAGCCCCCCCGGTGTGTTGGGAAACGTCACATTAATCTTTCCGGCGACCGTCAGCGCGAAAGTGAAGTCCTGCGCGGGGTTCGCGGTGTCCAGCGTGAACTTCCTGTCCGCGCGCACAAAGTCGGGGTGGGTGACGAAGAGCAGGTGCTCGCGGTTCAACGCCAGCCCGTCCAGCGCAAAACGCCCCTCACCGTCAGTCTTTCCCTGGGCATAGATACCCTCCTGCCGGTGACGTTCATGGTTCGAGCCGCCGCTGTCCCCGGTGTCGCCGACACCCACGTAGGCATTCGTCACGGGTTTCCCTTCCAAGTCACTGACAACTCCGGTAATCTTCCCCGGATTGGATTCCTGCACGGTGCCAACCTTGTCATCATTTCCGGCGGCGTTCTGCACGTTTGCCTTGGCGGATTCTCCCGTGCCGGAGGATGCTGTGTTGTCCGCGACGGCGGGCGACATGGAGACGTTGTCGAACCATGCGGTGCCCGACCGCACCTCAAGCTGGAGATAGGGCATGTCCTTCACCGGCGCGGTGTCCGTGGACAATTGGACAGGCCCCTGCGCACCGGTGCCATCGTTCAGCGTGATCGAGAGGGACTGTTTGCCCTGTTCTTCCTGCAGGATGAGTTCCACGTGATACCACTTGGCAACGTCCATGTGCAGTTGGTCGGTGGACAGGCCCTTTGACATCTCGCCGCCTTCGGCGACAGGTTCCAGTCCGTTGACCGCACCCGGCGGAATCGTGTCAAAGAGGATTATCCCCGGCGCCGTCCAACTCGGCTTGGTTCGTACGCCGACCACGCAGGTGCATTTGGGATCCTTGCTTTCAAGATACACATCGAAGGCAATCTTGAACGGCACCTTCACGTTGGTCATGAAGTGCGCCAACGGCGACCATGCGGGCGTGTCTCCGTGCAGGCGCAGTGTGTTGCCGTGTGTGTCTTTGAATGTCGCGCCGTCCACGTGGCAAATCTCGTGGTTGGAGGCGTTCCCATCCGCAGTCCACCCTTCCGGCCATGTGCCCGGCCCGCTGGAATAGCGTTCAAAATCCTCGTGCCAGCCAGTTGTGCTGGTTTCGTTCACCTTCGCGAGATGGACTTCCTTCGCTCGGGCGTTCTCCACCTCGATGGTCTTGTCTTTGGAGTTTATGACGACCCTGTCGCCTTTGATCTCCGCCACTTCGGGTGTGTGGACAACAGGTTCTTCCATGAGGATAAACCGGCCTTCCTCAAAATTGCCGTTTATCTTCCCCGCAGTGAAAGTGACATTGGAGGAGTCCTTGATGGTGACATGGGGCTCATTGACGCCCCCCTTCTTCTGCGCGGACTCCGTCTGCGAATGGCCTGCACTAAAGTGCGTTATCATCACTTCAAACGCGGCGAGGTTGTCCGGCAAATTGCGCACGGACAATTCATCTTTGGCTTCGTCATACTTGGCGAAGGAAAGTTCCTCGCCCGTGGCCGGATCGAAAACGGGCACGAGGAACTTGCACAGCAAGCGGCTCCAAAGACCCTGATCTATGCCCGAGTAGTAGCGTGTCTCCAACGCCTTGCGGACATCTTCCACCTCGGCGGGCTCCGGGTTCCCCGGTGTGGTGGTGGGATCAGACAAAACGAGGAGTTGCACGGGATACTCCTGAACGGATATCCGCGCCGCAATGTCGGCAGCCTCCTCGGGCGTGTAATTGCCGGTAATCTGCCCTGATTTGGTGATTTTGGAGCGGACGATGGGAACGGACTGCACCTCCCAATTCACCAATATGGCCAAACCTTTGCCGATTAGGGACTGTGTCAGATCGCCAAACCGTTGCGCATCTTCATCAGAAAAAGAGAAGTTGATTTTGGCCTTGCCCGGATTGTCCGTGTCGGTCGTGGCCGACGCGGATTTCACCTTCACGTTCGCCATCGGCGAATTCTTGTCAATCAGATAGAGATCGTTCGGAGAATTCTTGGAGCCAAGAATGAACATCCTCCCCTCAGGCAGAAGCCTTGGCCGCGCATCGTTGATTTCGCCCACGACCGCTGCGGCCGCGGCATGCTTGTCCGCCGGCACGGTTTGAAAACCGCTCGATGACTTGGTGTCAAAGAGCCCGGTCAAACGCCCCTGAAAGGCTGGATTCTTCTCGATTTCCTGGAGCGTCTGAATGATTTCATCACGTGTTGCAGCCGGACAGAAGCGCGACATGCCCGGTTGCGTCAGCAGCAAGCTCGCCCGTGCGGCATCCGCAGACGGGGGGATTTGCACAGAAATGCGCCCATTGGCCTGCTTTGTTATCTGCACGTCCTTCATGCCTGCGCCGTCCAGCCGCTTCTGCATGATTTCCACGGTCTGGACCTGCAGCCTGTCCAGTACGGCCCTGTCGCCGCCCACGCCCCGTGCCTGCCATTCCGCCTTAACCTTGTCATCGAGAAAGCCAATGAGCGGCGCCACAATGAGTGGTCCGGATGCAGCCCGGCCCTGCCCTGGGGCCTGCTGCGTATCCGGCGGACGCGAAACGGTCCCCGGCACAGCAACAGGATCATATTGCTGCATCATTTCCGTGACTTGGCGAACCTGTTCTTCGTCGGCGGTGGCACTCTGCGCAGGCGTGCCGCCGGAATTGGGTGGACCGGGAGAGGTTTCTGTCGCCTGCATGGCGACAGCGGAAACGGTGCTCTTGAAGTCCGTGAGTGTGCCCGGAACCAGCGAGATGTTGCTGAACCGGACCTCCTGCCAGGGACAGGTCTGCAACTGGAATTCCTTGATGTCCTGCGGTTTCAGGCCTTCAAACCGGTGCGTCGTCTGCTTCGCTTTGCCGGCGGAGGATCCATTGGCGACGGATGGGTGGAATTGTCCCTGCGCATCCACGGCGCAGAGGCGTGCGGCCTGCTCTGAAAGACTGCCTTCCAGGGTGACGGTGATGCAGGTGGCACCGTCTTTTTCATAGGCTGCCCCGAAAATGACGGAATATTCTTGGCCACTTTCTGCAAGCCCGCCCTGCGGCCCCTCGGCAATCAGGGTGGTCCAGTCGCCGGACGCAATGGATACGCGGATATTCTCGGTTGTTGCCTTGGCATCGAGAACGACCGTTGCAACCGTGGTGCCCAGATTGTCGGATGATTCCCTCTTTACCCATCCGGTGCTTCCCTCAAAATGGTACTGCATCGGCCCATCGAATTGGATGCCCTTGGCTCGAAAGGCGAATTCGTAAACCTTTCCCTGCGCCGCCACGTTCTCTGCCATTTTGTCGGGTTCATAGGGCGCTTCGGCAAGCGGCGTCCCGTCGGGCCGCCAAAAGGACTTGTTGTCGGATTTGTGCTCATGCACGGAGAGGAGCTGAATGCTGCGGCCGTCCGGCAGGGCCGCGGCAAAATCATTGGTCACAGCAGTTGCGGTGTGGGTGCCCGGAGTGTCGCCGGCATCCTCGGGCGCCGATTCCTGCTTGCTCAACTCGTGCTGCGCAAACAGATTGGCTGTCAGGGGGACTGATTCCACGAACCGCAGCCGGGGTTCCTTTTCAAAAGACTTTCGAATGTCTTCCGGCGCATCAGTGCAGATGTGACCAATCAGTTTTCCATCTTGTGGTGCGGTGCGAAAATAGCCCGTCCGGGCCTTGCAGACGCCATTGAAAACATCGAGGAGTTCTCTGGGTGTCTTGGGCTGGAAATCACCGGCGGGCTCGAACGTTATTAGATGCGTGTAGCCGCCTTCGGGTGTCGCATAAATTCCGGCCGGCATATCCGGGGCTTTCGGAGCCGACGCGGCGGGCAGTCCCAGCACGCCAATCAGGATCAGCGCCGCGCCGGTGGCAAAGCCGAGCCAGAGCGTCATGCGGGTCCGCTTCCCGTTCAGGATGCGCCGGATGCGCCGGTGAAAATTCGACTCGGCCGCGGCAAAGGTGTTGACGAGCAGCCTGCGCGTGATGCCGCATTTCATTTCGGCCACGCGTGTGAGGCTGTCGGCGTAGGCGGCCGCGCTGTCGCCGTTGGGTTCTCCATAGGCGGACACCACCATGTCGTCACAGGCGGCCTCGGCCTCGCGGCGCATCATCCAGCCGCAGATCCACACCACGGGATGGAAGAAGAAGAGCATCTCCGCGAGCCGCTGGATAAGCAGCACCAGGTTGTCCCAACGCCGCGCATGCGCGAGTTCGTGCGTGACGACCAGTTTGAGCTGGGGGCGGGTGAGCGCTTCCGCCATGTTCTCGGGCAGCAGAATCACGGGGCGGAAAATGCCCGCCAGCACGGGGCCGTGGCACACATTGGTGGTGGCAATGGCCACGTGCCGCCGCACGCGCAGCGTCACGGCGGCTTCCGCCACCAGTTCGGCGAGAAATCCATTGCGGCGCGGGCGCGCGGTGGTGCGCAGGAAGGTCACGTAGGTGCAGCCGAGCAGCAGACGCAGCCCGAGTATCGAGGCTACGGACACCCATATCGCGGAAGCAAGGCCGTAGCGGTCCACCTGCCGCCAGACGGGCGGCGTTTTGGGCGCAGGCGCGGGTGTTGGCGGCGCGGCCTCGGGCTGCGGCGCCACGGGCGGCAGCGCAGGCGCCGGTTCCGCCTGAACGACCACGGGCGGCGGCATGTATGTGACCTGCGGCGCGGGCGGCCACAGCACCGCGTACAACGACAAGGGCGACGCCACGAGAAACGTGGCCACGGGCTTGGCGAGCAGCAGTCCCCAGAACAGATGGCGCAGGGCGGGCGACTTCACGCGCAGGACGTACAGCGCGACGAGTACGATTCCCGCCAGTATGGCGAGTTCCACGCTCATGCGCCCCAACTGCGCCACGAGCCACCGGCCCGATTCATTGAGCAATGTCACGGCAGTGTGCATTTCATTTCTCCCATCTTGCTGTCCGTCATGGATGTGCCGGCTCAATTGCCGGCGGGTCGTCCAGACTTCCCCGTATCATGTGCAACTACCTCGGTGTTCCTGCAGAGTCGCCGTTGTTCCGTCCGAGGTTTTCGCAATGCCTGGCAATGATCTCCAATGCCTGGGCCTGGCGTGCGAGCGCGGAAGCGGTTTCTTTTGCCGCCTGCGCGAAGCTGAGGACAAACATGATCCACATAACGACTGCCATCATGACGAACGGCAGAAGGCACCACGCTATCGTCTGCATAATGGGGAAGTCCTTTCGTTGCCTTCTCAGCCCTTGAGACGGCGGTTTAGTTCCGAGCGAATGGCCTTGATCTCCTCCGGATCAAGCTCCTCCGACGCCAGCAGTTGGCTGACCAGCGCGCGCACCGACCCGCCAAAGAAACGGCCCAGAAGGTCCTGAAGCGAACGGCTGCTCACCTGTTCTCGGGTGACCGCGGGCAGGTACACATCCGTCCGCCCGTCGCGTGTGCTGGTGAGAAAGCCCTTGTCGCGGAGTATCCCCATCATCGTCAGCACCGTGTTGCGCGCCATGGGCCGCGACGCCGCCAGATGCTCCTGCACGTCGCGCACGGTGGCCCTTTCCAGCGCCCACACGGCCTCCATGATGACGCTCTCCAGTTCGGTAAGTTTGTATGCGCCCGGCTTGGACTTCATGGCGTTTCCTTTCATGCTTGCCTAACCTCTTAGTTAAATATACCCGCGCCGCCCCGTTTTGTCAACTAAAATTTTAGGTAATATCTGCAAAAGACGGACGAACCCGCTTCGCCCTTGATCCAATTCGGCGCGAAACGCCGTCGCCGGTCTCGGCGATGCCCCTCACGGGGTGCCGGCGGCGGAAGCGCTCCTCGGTGCGGGGCCGGTGAAGGTGTTGTTGTCCAGCGCCATCGCGGCCACGCCGGGGCCGAAAAGGACTGCGGCGGTCTGGTGCGCGGCCGTGCGGAATATGTTGTCCTCGATGCGGATGTCGCGCGTCACCGCGGAGAACTCCGCCGTGTCGTCCAGTCTGATTTCACAATCCTTCTCCCCGTCGTCCTTCCGGCCGTTTTCTTCAAACACGTTGCCGCTGACAAGGATCGCTTCCACATCAGGTGCCCAAAGCCCCTCGCGGCCGCTTCCCGTGATGACATTCCCGCTCAGGATGCAGAAACGGCTGTCCCGCTCGATGGTCGCGCCGCGCGACCCGTTGTCCCGAATCACGTTGCCCGTCGCGGTCACCCGTTCACAGCCCTCCAGAAAATAGCCGCCCATTCGGCTTCCGGTCACGGCGGAACCCGAAAAGCTCCCGTTGCGGCAGCGGAAGAAGTGGGTGCCGTCCGATTGCGAACCCTCAAAGCGGCAGGCATCCACGGTCCATCCGTCCACATGGTACAGGGCCGCCGTTCCCTGGTCGCGGCGGTCGCTGCCCGGCACCGGGCCCTTGTTGGGCTGGAGGTAGTCAATGTACGTGTTGCAGCAGTTGATCCCCGTGACATGAACCAGCGCCACATTGCGAATGGGCGCTTCATCGCCGGTCCCAAAGACCCCCACGGCGTTGCTCGACAGGTTGCGGCAGGTCAGGTCGGAAATGTGGATGTTCCGGGAATTGCCGGTCACCCGGATTCCGGCCACGTTCGTCCCCGGATTCCAGGCGTCCCTGCTTCCCGCAATCTCCCCGCCGCGCAGCGACACGTCCGACACGCCGTCGAGCAGGAATGCCTGACCGTCGCGGTTGATGGACTCGTCCAGAATAAAGCGCGCACCGTCCATCAGCAGCGTGGTGTGGGGGGGCACGCGAATCCCATCAGGATCTGCCAGGACATAGTCCCCCGGCGCAAACTGGACAATTGCAGGCCGGCCTTGCGCCCGGTCCAGGCTGCGCTGGATGCGGGCGCAGTCTCCCGAAACGTCCGTCGGTCCAGACGGACCTATCCGTATGGTCCGTGCTGCCGTGCCGAGGCGCTGTCTCGAATCCACTGTGCCGCAGCCCGCGCACAACAGCACCACAGCCAGGACCGTGATTGACCCGCGCATGACAGCCTCCTTTCCGCATTTGCGCCGCATTGATGCGGGCCCAATCCGCCTTGCCGGTTTTTCGCATAATAATTGGATGTATCGAGTCGCGGAATAGCGTATACTGTACGTCGTCATTGTATCCAGTTCATAAGTCATTCAATTCTGTCCGTGGGAGGTATTGTGATGAGGTCGAAGTGTGCAGCGGCGGTTGTGTTGGTGATCTGCGGTCTGGTTTGCGCGTCTGCTTGGGGCGGAGCCGCCGATGTTCCGCGGGTGCTGCTGGTGGGTGACAGTTGGCCCGGGTTCATGCAGCTCTTCCGCTGCTTCGAGGTCACCTTCAGCGACTATCCCGGCCTCGGCGGCATCGGCCAGCGGGGCAGCCAGACCTCCGAGGTCGGCATTCGCGCCAGGGAGTTCAACACGCCGAAATATCTCGACCGCGTCCGCGAGGACCTGCTCGACCATCCCACCATTGACGTGGTGCATTTAAGCCTGGGCGGCAATGACTTCGT
>CALDSM010000663.1 GCA_937923585.1 uncultured bacterium | reverse complement strand
CCGACAGTCACCGTTTTCACTGATTTCTCGCGGGAGCAAGATGAAGACTTGGAGCAAGAGTCAAACACGTCAACGGAAGGAATGCGCCATGACAAAGGAACGGACCGGACCGCTTTTGCTGCTTGTGCTTGCGGGCCTGCTGTTCAGCATCAACCTCGGCGGTTATGACGTGTGGCCGCCCGACGAGCCCCGCTTTGCCGAGGTGGCCCGCGAGATGCTGCTCACCGGCGACTGGCTCGCCCCGCATGTGAACGGCCAGCCCTACACCGAAAAACCGCCGCTGCTGTTCTGGGGCATGGCGCTGGCGTCGCTGCCCGGAGGCATGGTCACGCCGCTCACGGCCCGTGTACCTTCCGTGCTCTCGGCGCTCCTGGTCGTGGGGCTCACCTGGCTCACGGCGCGGCGCATGTTCGGCCACCGCGTCGCGTTCTGGTCGGCGCTGGCGCTCATGACCTGCCTGCGTTTCTGGTGGCAGGCGCGCACGGGCCAGATAGACATGCTGCTTACCGCGTGCGTGTCCGTGGTCCTGTACCATCTGTGGCAGTGGGATGAGGACCGCCGCACCTGGCGGCTCCCGGTGATTTGGCTGGCCCTGGCGGCGGGCCTGCTGGCCAAGGGGCCGCCCGCGCTGGTGTTCCCGCTGCTGTGGATGCTCGTCTACCACTGGGGCGACCGGCCCGCGCGAAAGCGGTTGCACTGGGCCGTCGGCTGCCTCGCGGCGATGGGCATTGCCCTGCTTTGGTTCATCCCGGCCCGGATGGCCATCGCCGGGGAGGCGTCGAACGCGCTCGGCGAGGGTGTCGGCGGCAACCTCTTCCGCAACACCGTCGGACGCCTGTTCCTCGGGGTCAGCCATTTGGAAATGCCCTGGTACTACCTCAAGAATCTGCCCCTGGACCTGTTCCCCTGGTCGCTGTTCCTGCCGTGGACCCTCTGGTGGCTGTGGAGGAACCGCGGCGCGTCCAAAATGCACTGGTTCCTGTGGTGCTGGACCGTGCCGGCATTCCTGTTCTTCTCGGCGTCGCTCGGCAAGCGCCAGATCTACCTGCTGCCCATGTATCCCGCCCTGGCAATAATCATTGCGGCCAGCGTGCTGGAACTGGCCGATTCCGCGCGCGCGGTGTGGCGGCGGCGCACGGGATATGTCTGGGCGGCAACGCTCGCGCTGATCGGTCTTGTGCCTGCGGTCGTGTGGTTCTCGCCCTACCGGTCGGCCGTCACACTGCCGGTCGCCGCGTTTTCGGTGCTGGTCCTGCTGCTCGCCGGGTACGCCCTGGGCCGCGCCCTGAAAACGGACGGCAAGGGGCTGCATGTGATCATAGCCTCGCAGATGACCCTGGTGCTGGCGCTGGTTCCTCCCGTCATCTTTCCGGCGGCCAATCCCTTCTCCTCGGCGCGCGAGTTCTGCGCGCCGCTGGCGCTGCTGGCCGACCAGGGCCGCGACTACAAGCTCTATTCGCTCGGGGTCTCCCGGGAGGAGTACATCTTCAACGCGCGCAAGTTCCACGAGCCGCTGTTCACGGGCCTCGTCGGCATGGACAAGATTCCTCCGGACAAGATTATGGAGGTCGCCAAACTGCAGAAGAAGGCGCGCAAGGTCATTGCCGAAGCCGTCCGGGATGTCCCGCTGGCCAGCCAGGACAGCATCACCGCGGCCGAACGCGACGCCCTCCTGAAGGCAATCGCCGCAGCCGTGGAGAAGACCGGAAAGGATGCGCCCGCCATACGCGAGACCGAGGACGAGGTGCGCGCGGAACTGGACGTATTTATGGCCCGGATCAGCGGACCGGAACCGGCCTTCTGGTTTGTCATGGAGAACGACTGGCACTGGATGCAGGCCCTCGCGGCCAATCCCCCCGCATACACGGTAATCCGCCACGACGGCATGGGACGGCGCAGCCTCATGCTGATGGCCAATCCCGCGGCCGTGAAACTGCTCGGCGAGACCCAGCAGTCAACCCCGCCCAAAGCAGCGAAGGGGTAAATGCAAACCCCCGGATTCCTTGTGAAATCCGGGGGCCGCGTGCGTCTGGGGATGGTAACCGGTTTACAGAACCGGGGAGATCACTTCAGCATGTCCTTGAGTTCGCTCATGAACTCGTTGATGTCCTTGAACTGGCGGTACACGGAGGCGAAGCGGACATAGGCCACCTCGTCGAGCCCCTTGAGCCGGTCCATCACCGCCTCGCCGAGCGCCTTCGTCGTCACCTCGTGCTCGTTGGTGTTGAACAGTTCGCGCTCGATGCTGTTGATCATCGCGTCCACCTGTTCAAGGCTCACCGCCCGCTTCTCGATGGCCTTCATCACGCCGCTCTTCAACTTCCACCGGTCAAAGGCTTCGCGGCGCCCGTCCTTCTTGATGACCATCTGCGCCACCTCCTCGATGCGCTCGTAGGTCGTGAAACGGCGGTTGCAGTTGATGCACTCGCGGCGGCGGCGTATGGAATCGCCGTCTTTGGCAACCCGTGAATCCACCACCTTGCTGTCATGATAACCGCAAAACGGGCAACGCATGGCGTGTCTCGCTTCTGGTTGGGGCTTCACTACACCCGTCCGGCATCCCCCATCATCTTGGGCACAAGCCTTGGACGCTGATGTGATGCCAACATATTGTGGTCTTTCCGCAGGAACAGAATATCAGATACCACATGCAGTGTCAAGAGTAGAAAGACAGGGCCGTGTCTCCGTATTCAGCCCGGCGAAACAGCGTCCAGCGGCACAAAATGTCGGGAGGTGGGGTCTTGCGGGCGGACTCATAGACAATAAGGCCGCCGGGAGCGACAAGGTGGTGGGTGTCCAATCTGCCAAACAATGCCTCGGCCTGGGCAAAGGCGTAGGGGGGATCCGCAAAGACAATATTGAAAGCTCCGGAAAGCGTGGCAAGGCCTTGGGGAAGATTCAGACGGAGGCACTCGGCGGTCTCGGAAAAACCGCACAAAGCAATGTTGCGGCGGATGACGGCCAAGGCTGCGGGGTCGCTCTCTGCAAAGACGGCGTGCGCCGCGCCGCGGCTGAGCGCCTCCAGTCCGTTCGCACCGGTGCCCGCAAAAAGGTCCAAAAAGGTTGTACCAGATAGGCGGGGTGCAAGGATGTTGAAGAGGCTTTCCCGCACCCGATCCAAGGTCGGGCGGGTGGACCATCCGGCGGGCGATTCGATGCGCCGCCCCCGGGCAATGCCGGCTATGATGCGCATGGCTGAACCCTTACTTGTTCCTTCCATTGTGTCAGGGTCAGGTACAAACAAACAAGTCTGCCAGCCGTTTCTGTCAACAAATTACCCGTCTGCATTCATCCCGCTACAAGACCTCCGTTGGATGCTTTCTGCTCGCGGCTTTGTCAAAATGATGTAACTGGTCTCATAACGAAGGGTTGTGAAGAAATGCACAACCCTTCGCTGCATCAAATGGTCACATCAGTTTCCTGGCGCAGCCCCAATCAGAAGCCAACGACTATGCGGCGCCTCCATTTCTGCCAGTGAATTATTCCCGATTACCGCCCGTTCCAGGGCTTCATCTCCCATGTGGAATACCGGTGGAAAAGTCAACTAAATGATTTTCTATCAGTTATTTACAAATATAGATGGGGGGATAGTCTCTGTTTCTTGGACCACTCAAACGTGGTGTGGAAAGACTGTGGATAACTTTTGTCTCCATTCTGTTATGCCAAATTCTAATAAATCAAGAATTGACGGCAATCCAAGCCTTCGACTCCATTTTGAGAAGATGGAGACACCGCCTGCAGTCTACCGAAATGTGGGAAATCGGGCAAATTTCTCCGTGGGTTTCACGGAAGCCGACAACACGCCTCTACGAACATCCCTGAAATTGTGTAAAGAAATTACCTGCAAGAGTGCCGTGAGAACTGGGGGGTGCAACTGTGTTTACTGCAATTCGGATTCCACATGAAAACGCGATTGCCAGGAACGCGAAAAATTATCTTATTGACAAAACATATGATCGGGTATATTCTAACACATGCGCACCGAGGTTGCGAAAACATGAGGTACGCGGTGAGCACCGGAGCGTGCGCCTCTGGTCGGGCCGCAATTGCCGGATATGAGGAGGGGGACGATGATGTCCGAATCTGACGGCAAAGTGATTGGCAAGGTAAAGTGGTTCAACGACCAAAAGGGGTTCGGGTTTATTGCCCGAGATGACAACTCGGATGTGTTCGTGCATCACACGGCCATCCAGATGGAGGGCTTCCGCACACTTCGCGAAGGCGAAGAAGTCCTCTACGAGTTGCATGACGGACCCAAGGGTCCGCAGGCGGTAAACGTTACGAAACCAACGTCGGGCTGAGTCCGTCATCACGGCAGGCGCGTGCCGCGCGGGCGCGGCAGCGGTTCCGCAGGAGATCATACCGAAACCCGCGCGGGTTTCGGGTATGCTCTTGTGATGGGTCGTCACTGCACAGAATTCATTGTGTTGCCCGCATGGGTGGTGGTGTCTCTGTGCTTCGCCGCTTTTGCAGCACAAACACCGGCCGCCGCCGTCACCGGGGAGCCATCCCCAAACGTGATACGGTCGTCCGCGCCCGGTGATGCCCTGCCCCAGGTGCTGTTCCGCACACCCATCAACGCCACGTGGGCCGCAAACCATGCCGGCGAATGGAAACGGCGCGGTGTGTCCGGATTTCTGTTTCAGGGTGTGCTGGATGACCTTGCAGCCTTTCCCGGTGAATCCGCAGCCTCCGCCAACGCGGCCGCGCCGGTGCAGGCCGAAGTGCCCCATCCCCCGCAGTGGGAGGCACTGGTGCGGGAAATCACGGCCGCACGCAGGAGGCTGACAGGCGACGGCATTGAGGCGAACTTCCTGCAGACGGCGCTGGCGCCTGAATCGGCGTGGTTTACCGACGGTACCGACGCTGCCCGTGCGCGCAGCCGGTTCACCCTGGCCGGAGAGTTCTGCGCCCTGACGGGATTGCGCGGACTGGCGCTGGACACGCGGTCCGCAAGCGCCATCCATGACTTTCGCTGGAGCGGCCACCGCCCCGGACAGACCGAGGACGAACTGCGGGCCAATGCCCGGCGTTTTGCCGTGCGCGCGCTGCGCGCCTTCATACGTGCTTGTCCCAAGGGCGAAATCCTGCTGCTGGCGGACTCCCTTGACGAGGCCGGACCGCTGTGGTTCTCCTTCTTTGAAGGGACGGTCGAGGCGCTCGGCAGCGCGGCTGAACTGCGGCTCAGGCTGGTGCTGCGCGACACGGCCGCGATCACGGAACCGGCCGCGCTGGCCGATGCGGCCGACCGGGCAAAACGCCGCCTGTGGGATCGGCTCGACAAGGATAATCGCGTCCGTTGGGAACGCAGCGGCGGTATCGTCCTCTGCCTGGAACCGGTGGACGCAAAGGACCCTTCACTGGGAGCGCCCGTCACTCCCGCGGAGGCGGGAGCATCCCTGCCGGCTTCTTCGGCGACTGCGCCGTGTACCCCACCGCAACTTCGCTATCCGGTGGAGAAATTTCGCCTGCTGCGCGACATGGCGCTCCTGCGCTCCACGGGTTATATATGTGTGCATGCGCCCGACGGCGGCTGGTGGTCCGTGCCGACGGACGGGGTGGAGCAGTTCGTCGGTCTGAGCCAGGGCGGCGCGGCACGGGTGCGTTTCATGCCGCCGCCGCCTTCTGAGTTGGACGCATACGGGTTCACTGACCCCTTCGACGGCGCATGCCGCGCGGGAAGCATGCCGTTCATGGGCGGTGACGCCGACGTGCTAGTCGGCAGGGAAGGGTCCATGGTCGTGGCCTGGAACGGTCTGCGTGAGCCATTCCGCATCGAGACCCGGCAGGCGCTGATCCCCATCACCCGGCTCGACACGGACAGGAAGGATTACCTCATGCCGAAGGACGGCGCAGTGACGGTGGCCGCCACGGACGCACCGGTGCTCATCGGCGGTCTGCCCGTGGGCTGGTTCGTCTCCCATACGAAATCAGAAGTGGCCCTGCGCCCGGAAGACCAGGAACTCTTTGATCGCTACTTCCCCGAACCCTGGCAGGTGACGCTGGT
>CALDSM010000662.1 GCA_937923585.1 uncultured bacterium | reverse complement strand
CAAGGTGGAGCCGCGCCGCTACTATTACCACTGCGACCGGGTAGGCATGATGGTCTGGCAGGACCAGCCGAGCGCGGGGCACAACCCGAAATGGACCTTCCTGGCACCCAATCCCCAGGATGCGGCATGGCCGGACGAGCATCACCAACAGTACATGGCCGAATTGGACCGCATGATAGACACGCTGGAGAACCACCCCTGCATTGCGGTTTGGGTGCCTTTCAACGAGGCTTGGGGACAGCACCGTTCCGAGGAGGTCGGTCGCTGGGTCGCGCAGCGGGACCCGAGCCGCCCGGTAAACATTGCCAGCGGAGGCAATTTCTGGCCGGTCGGCGATGTGGTGGATTTCCACTCCTATCCGCATCCAGACTTCCCCTTTGACCCGGCGCGGTTTGCCGATTTCGTCAAGGTTGTCGGCGAATTCGGAGGCCACGGATTCCCGGTCCAGGACCATCTCTGGAATCCCGGGCTTCGCAACTGGGGATACGGGAAACTGCCACAGACGGAGGACGAATACAAGCAGCGTTACCGCACCTCGCTTGAGAAACTCAGGGAATTGCGGGACCAGGGCATCTCGGCGGGAGTGTACACCCAGACAACGGACGTGGAGGTGGAGATTAACGGCCTGCTCACCTACGACCGCGGGGTGGCGAAGATCCCCGCGGAGGAACTGGCCGTGATGCGCCGGGAAATCCTGGGAGATTAGCGCGCAACGAACAGCCCCGGAGAAATGAACACCCGGCTTCGGGCAAAAGACGCCCTTTCGGGTGTCAGGACAACAGGAGTCTCTTGATGTCAACAGGAAATGGGTCGGGACAGGGAAGATGGGCGGTCACCGTGCTGCGATGTGCCATTGGCTGGCATTTCCTTTACGAAGGCTTGTCAAAAGTCCTGTCGGGCCATTGGACGGCAAAAGGGTACCTTGAGAGCGCAGGCGGGCCGTTGGCTGGCCTGTATCACCTGATGGCCTCCTCCGAACCGGTCATGGCCCTGGTGGACGCGTTGAACATGTATGGATTGACCTTCATCGGCCTGGCGCTGTTTGTCGGTGTTGCCATCCGTGCCTCGGCCGCCTTTGGCATTGTGCTGTTGGCGCTCTATTACCTGGCATACCCGCCGTTTGGAGGCGTACCCTATGCGCCGACCGAAGGCAGCCTCTTCCTGGTCAACAAGAACGTCATTGAGGCGCTGGGCCTGGCACTGCTGCTCTTTGCCGGGGACAAGGGTTACGGCCTGTACGGGCTTGCCGGTTCCTTTGGAAAGAAGAAGACGGACGCCGCGGGCGATGCGCAGACAACTACCCGGCGCGAGGCGCTTAAACACGCCGCCGTGCTGCCGGTCCTGGGTGTCGTGGGCTATGCAGCCTCCAAGGAACTCCGCAAGGGGGGCGTGGACGCATTCTCGGGGGCGACCCGGAAGATCGTCGTGCCGACCATCAAGGATCTTGCCGGAACGCTGCCCAAGGGGAAACTCGGCAAGTTCGAGATCAGCCGCCTGGTCATGGGGGGCAATCTGATTGGCGGCTGGGCCCATTCGCGCGACCTTATTTATGTGCCGGCCCTCTCCATTGCGTACAACTCCGAACAGAAAATATTCGAGACCCTGATGCTGGCGGAAAAGGCGGGCATCAACACCATAAACATCGGATGGCCCTCCAATCCGGTGCTTCAGAAGTACAAGAAGGTCACGGGAAGCAAAATAACCGTCATTTCCCAAGTTGCCCCCGACATGGAAAAGAACGACTACTTCCACCAGATCAACGCCGCCATAGACTGCGGCGCGGACATCCTGCAGATTCAGGGGAATTGGACCGATGTGCTGTCGCGGGACAATAAGTACGAGGTCATTGTCCAGATGATGGACAAGATACGCAGCCAGGGGTTTGTGGCCGGACTGGGCGCGCACTCGGTGGAGGGTCTCATACGCTGCGAGGAACAGGGCATCATTCCAGACTATTACATGAAGACCCTACACCATGACCGCTACTGGTCGGCCCATCCGGTCGAGAACCGCACTTCCTATGAGGTAATGGGCGGCAATTCGGACGACCACAACAAATACCACGACAACATGTTTTGCGCCTTCCCCGAGAAGGACGTGGCGTTTGTGGAACGTGTGAAAGTGCCCGTCATGGGATTCAAGATCCTCGCAGCAGGCGCCATCGAGCCCAGGGACGGGTTCAACTGGGCCTTGCAGAACGGGGCGGACTTCATCTGCGTGGGCATGTTCGATTTCCAGGTCGTCAGCAACGTCAACACCGCGATTGATGTGCTGGCCAATCTCAAAGACCGAAAACGCGAATGGTACGGCTGAGGAACTGCGGCATGAGGGGGATGCTGCTTGCACTGCTGTGCATGGGCGGAGCGGTGTTGGCAGTCGGGGACGGTGACACGAGCATGCCCCCCTGACCTGCGGAGGTAGCCCCACATGAGAATCCTGACGCGAACCGCTTCGATGGCCGCCGTGCTGCTCGTCTTTCTGGGAGTCGGCGCTGTATTCTGGCTTGCCGTACCGGCCGACGCGGCCCCAATTGGAAGCCCTGTCTACACGCAGGGCGAGGGCGGCTACGACACCTACCGAATCCCCGCGCTCGCGGTGACAAAGGCCGGCACCGTGCTGGCGTTCTGCGAGGGCCGAAAACGCAGCAAGAGTGACACCGGGGACATTGACCTGCTGGTCAGGCGCTCCACCGACAGCGGCCAGTCATGGGGCATGCAGCAGGTGATTTGGGACAACGCGGGAAACACCTGCGGCAATCCCTGTGCAGTGCTGGACCGCGACACCGGCACGGTCTGGCTGCTCATGACCTGGAACCGCGGCGAGGACCCTGAATCGAAGATCATTGATCAAACCAGCCTGGACACGCGCCGTGTGTTCGTGACCCAGTCCACGGATGACGGCCAATCATGGACGGCGCCCAAAGAGATCACAGGAGACGCAAAGAAGCCTGACTGGACCTGGTACGCCACCGGGCCGGGCAGCGGAATACAGGTGGAAGAGGGCCCGAACAAGGGGCGGCTGGTCATTCCCTGCGACCACATTGAGGCCGGCACGAAACGCTACTACTCGCACATCATCTATTCGGACGACCACGGCGCCACCTGGCAAATGGGCGGTTCAACACCCGAGGACCAGGTCAATGAATGCGAGGTGGTGGAATTGGCCGGCGGGCGGCTCATGCTCAACATGCGCAACTACGACAAGGCGCAGAAGAACCGCCAGGTGGCTGTCAGCGACGACGGCGGGATGACGTGGACGGGCCAGCGTTTCGATGAGACGTTGGTCGAGCCCATTTGCCAGGCGGCGATTGAGCGCCTCGTGCCGTCGGCAGGAGGCGGCCAAAGCATTCTCCTGTTCAGCAACCCGGCCAGCGAGGCGGGCCGCATGAACATGACCGTGCGCGCCAGCTTTGACCAAGGGCAGACCTGGACCGCGGAAGAGGTGCTGCACAGGGGACCGAGCGCCTACTCTGATCTCGCTGTGCTCGCGAACGGCGAGATCGGCTGCCTCTACGAAGCGGGCGAGGAGCATCCCTACGAGTCTATCGTCTTCGCAGAATTTCCCTTGACGGCCCTTAAGGAGGCCGCTTCCCTTCCTGTGGTGGACCTCTCGGGTGACACGCAACGTCAGGTGGTCATCGCGGCGGGAACAGAGGAGGTTTACCAGGGCCACCCGACAACCGTGCTGATGCCGGACGGCAAAACGGTTTTCGCCGTCTGGAGCATCGGGCACGGCGGGCATGCGGGCCCCATGGCCCGAAGCGACGACGGCGGCCTGACCTGGAAGCGGCTCGATGACACCCTACCGGCGGGCTTCAGCGCGCACATGAACTGCCCCAGCATGTACCGCATGGTTGCCCCCGACGGCATGGCGCGGCTGTGGGTCTTCTCCGCGTGGACCGGCGAACGGGACCAGCCGCCGTACATGCCGCGCATCGTCAGCGAGGACGGCGGCGGCACCTGGCGCGAAATGCCGCCGCTCGGCGGGGCTTTTGAATGCGTGATGACCTTCAGTTCCGTCGTCCCTCTGAAAGACGGGCAGTATCTCGGCATGTACCACCGGCGCAGCGGCCCGGCGAAAGGCCTGCTGGAAGTCATGCAGACCGTCACGGGCGACGGAGGGCTGACCTGGTCCGCCCCGGTGGTCGCCGCAACCGTGCCGGACAAGATGCCCTGCGAACCCTTCGTGTTCCGCTCGCCGGACGGCGGCGAACTCTGCTGTCTCATGCGCGAAAACACGCACAAGGGCCGCAGCCTCGTGATGTTCAGCACGGACGAGGGGCAGACCTGGAGCAAACCGGTCAACACACCGTGGGGACTGACCGGCGACCGGCACATGGGCGTGTATGCGCCAGACGGACGCCTGGTAATCGCTTTTCGCGACAAGGCGCTTGAAAGCCCAACATCGGGACATTTCATCGCCTGGGTCGGCACCTATGAGGACATACGGCAGGGCAGGCCGGGGCAGTGCCGCGTCAAGCTACTGCACAGCAATGCAAAGTCGGATTGCGGATATCCCGGCGTGGAACTGCTGCCCGACGGCACCATCGTCGCCACGACCTACATCAAATACCGTCCGGGCAGCGAGAAGCACTCCGTGGTCAGCGCACGCTTCAAGATGGACGAGATAGACAAGATGCTGAACGCGACCCCAAAGGCCGGCGCAACGGAGAATTGACGTGAGCAGGAAGAAGAAATGGCTTCTTGTATGCGGCGTGCTGGCATTAGTGCTCGCCGCGCTCGCGGCCCTGGCGGGACACGCACGGAGCGTCCTGCTGGGTCCCGAAGGGAACTACTTTGACTCGGCGGGCGTGCGGATTCACTACACCGACGAAGGTCAGGGCACACCCTTGCTGCTCGTGCACGGGTTTGCGAACCCCGCCAACCTGCAATGGCGCAGAACGGGCCGAATCGCGGCGCTCTCAAAAGAGTACCGCGTGATTGCACTGGACAACCGGGGCCATGGAAGAAGCGGCAAGCCCCACGATCCCAACCAGTACGGCATCCAGATGGCGGAGGATTTGGTGCGCCTGCTCGACCACCTCAAGATTGGGAAGGCGCATGTGGTGGGTTACTCCATGGGCGGGTTCATCACCCTCAAGATGACGGTCATGCATCCCGACCGGATCTTAAGCGCGGCGGTATGCGGGGCCGGTTGGGAACAGGCCACCCGGGAAAACCTGGATTTTGCCGAGGCGGTCGCGAGGGCGGTGGAAAAAGGCGAAGCCGGCCCCCTCATCCAACGGCTGGGTGGTGTGGACCGGCCGCTCACCCGGTGGGAGAAACTCGCCACCAAACTGTCACTGGCGTATTTCAACGACCCGTTGGCGCTGGCCGCGGTGGCGCGGGGTTCCCGGCAGTTGACCCCGACAGAAGAGGAACTGCGCTCCAACACCGTACCCACGTTGACCATCATCGGCAGTGAAGACGGGCTGCTTCCGGATGCCCGGGCGCTTTCCGAAAGGATGTCAAACCATGAGTTGCTCGTCCTCAAGGGCAAGAATCACATGAACACGGACGTGTCCGCTGATTTCCTAGCGGCATTGCAGAACTTCTTGGCAAGGCACGCGCCCGCGGCAGCGCAGGAAGAGGCTGCAAGATGAACTCAAAAGAACGGGTGCTGGCCGCCGCGAACCTCGCCGTCCCCGACCGCGTGCCGATGGACTTTCACGCGAACCCCTGGGTCTACGAACGGCTCCACCGCGACCTGGGTACCACATCGCACCGGGAACTCTTGCGACGACTGCGCAGCGACATTGTGGACCTGCGCGGCGTTGTGGACCCGGTATATTGCGGCCCCGTTCCGCTTTCGCGCGAACTGGGTGACGGCGTGCGGCAGAACCTCTGGGGCTGGCGGCAGAAAATCATCCAGACTGCGACGGGGCCGGAGGACTGCTACGTGGAGTTTCTGCTGGCCGGTGCCGTTTCCGTTGATGACCTTGAGCGGCACCCCTGGCCCAGTCCGGACTGGTTCGACTTCTCCGATTTCGGGGAGAGGCTCAAGCCATGGGAAGACTTCGCAGTGATGGCAAGCGGCGCCAGCGTCTTCCAGCACCCGACCTTTCTGCGCGGTTTTGAGCACCTGCTGGCCGACATGGCCCTGCAGCCTGAAATGGCCCACTGGCTCGTGGACCGCTTCACCAATTTCTATCTTGAGTTCTTCGACCGCATGCTAACGGTGGCGCGCGGCCGGGTGGATATTCTGCGGACGGCAGACGACCTGGGCATGCAGCACGGATTGCTGTTCAGCCCGGAGATGTTCCGCACCTTCATCAAGCCGCGCCTAAAGAGGCTCATTGACATGACGCACAGCCACGGCGTCAAGTTCCTCTTCCACTCCTGCGGCGCCATCCGCCCGTTTATCGAGGACCTGATCGAAATCGGGGTGGACATTCTCGACCCGCTGCAGGCCGCAGCAGAGGGCATGGACCCGCAGGTGCTCAAGGACGAATACGGCGACCGCATCTGCCTGCACGGCGGCATATGCACCCAGCACCTGCTGCCCAACGGGACAACGGAGGAAGTTCGCGCCGAGGTGCGAAGGCGGGTGGAAATCCTGGGCGCCAACGGCGGCTACATTCTTGCTCCCTGCCATGTCCTGCAGACCGATGTGCCCACGGAAAACGTGCTGGCCGTGTCGGATGCCGCATTCGAGCACGGCCGTTACGCGTGACAGAAACCGGGAGGTTCTGCGCAGCGGCAACGCTTCTCCCGGTCGCCCCAACCCTCACGTCGGCTGTTCGTCAGTGCTTCTCACGACTCCCTGCACGGGCGGCCCCGGACGGAGATGCCTGCCGCAGGGACGTGCCATTTCCCGCTTCTTTCGAGGCAAGCCCGGCGGATTCTTCGGTTGTCGGGAGATGCAGTGCCGGTTTCAGCGTGATGGTCTTCGGGTCGTACACCAGGATGGTGGGGCCCATCCCTCCCGCCGTTCCTCCGGCCGGGTCCACAACATGGCGTTCGATGGGGACGGTAACTGCCTTGCAGCCGTTTACAGCGCCTGTCGCACACGAAAGTCTGGTCTTCCCGCTACTGCCTTTCTGAATCATGAAGCCCAGATGGTCTCTCAGCAGGTCGGAATAGGTGCGAACGACTTCGGGCGGCAGACCAAGCTCCTTCAGGCTCTCCGTGGTAAGTGCCTGCACATTGCCTCCGTTCTTCTGCACCGGCTCAATCGAGCAGTCCGGCGGGGCCGTCTTGGCGACAAAGACCATGCGCAGTGCATCACTAGCCTTCTCTTTGTAGGTCATCGTCGCTTTCCTGCCCGCCTCAACAACATAGTCGTCCATGGAAGCATCCCAGGGTCTTGGGTAAACCCGTTGAACGGGAAGACAACCAACCTCCACGTTCGCCCCGTCCGGGTCCGCAAACACGAAGGCCGAGTCGGACTGCTGAATGTCGCCCCGGGGGCTGGGACGGTTCATCACAGGAAACTCGACCACATTGATCGTCTTGGGCTCGGCTGCAAAAGACTGGCTGCCAAACAGATGTTTCGTTGTGTCGTAACAGCCCACGGCGGCCTTGACCTGCTGCGGTGCATCACCAAGGTTGCAGACTGCGATTTGAATGACACCGTCCCGGCACCATGCGTTGAATGCGAACGACTGCGCCAGGGGATTCGGCGGATTCGGGGTCCGGCCTGCCGCGTGGCACGAAGCCGCAACGGCCGGAATCAGCAACAAACACACCGGCACCGTCCAGAGATCTGCGCGCATGGAATCTGCCTCTTTCCTGTTCGTTGGGAAACCCGCCGTCATGCCCGTAAAGAGAACCGGCCCGCCCCATTATGCGTGAGGCGGGCCGGACTTTTAAACGGGGATTACCAGCAGTAGACCAGCCGACTCCTGCCGCTGGCGTTCGGGAACACCTGTGGCACTTCGGAAGCTCCCGGGTCTGAAGGCAGGATGTTTGTTATTACATACTGTGTCGCCTTCGGCTTCGCGTAGGTGTAGACCTCTTCTGCCGTCACCCACGTGTCGTGGTTCGTGTTGGCCGCCGCCGCAGAGAGGCGTTTTCCGACAAGATCCATTCCCTCCACCACGTAGTACATGAAGGCCCCGTTGAACAGCAGATCCGCGTCAAACGAGGAATGGTCGCCGTCCACGGCGGTCATGATGAAGAGGTTGCTGCCCGTAAGTCCCTTGAAGGTCAATCCATAGCCCTTGGACTCTTCCAACTGGGGAATGAACGGCCGGTATCTTTCCACGCCGTTCACGGGCTCGATCTCCCTCCCGTCCGCACCAAAGCCGCGGGCCGCGAAGTTTCCGGAGAAGCAGGCGTCCAATATGATGAGGGTGTTCACAAATCCCGGCTTGGGAATGTCGTTCAGTTTGGCCTGCAAATCGGCCACGGAGGTCCAGGCGGCATCCTCATAGGTGCAGAGGTACTGGTCGGCGCTGGTCGTGCCGTCTGAACCGTGACCCGCGTACCCAAACAGGAACGCGTCGTAGGGCTCCATGAGCAGCGCATCCAACTCAATGGCATCCAGCACCGCCGCCTTCGTCGCCGCCGCGTTGAGAAGCACGGTGATGTTCGCGCTGTCCCACATGGTGCTTGACGAGCCCGAGCCGACGTTCAACAGCGCCTGTTTCAGGTCATTGGCGTCGTTGACGCAGTAACTCAACCAGGCCTCCTTAAGGTATTTTACGGTCACATGGTCATAGTCGGCCCCGTTGGCTGCCGGCCTGGTTATCGTAAGACGGAACGAACCGCCGCCCAGACTGGAAATGCCCGAGACAGCGGCGGCCGCGGGCGCCCTGTTGGTGCCTCCATTGTCATCCGTCATGGTGGCCGAGAAGTCTCCCGCAACCGCAACGCCCCCCGCCGAAGTCGGCATATGGGGGCTGGCGTCCACGGTGATGGTATTTGCGTCCACGGTAACCCAGTTGCTGATCGTCGTGTCGGCGGCCGGATACTCATTCAATCCGGCGATCACCGCATAGTTTGTGCCGTAAGTGACCGTGTTGGACAGTCCGCCCATGAACTCCTGTTCGGAATCGGCCTTTTCGGCGTCTTCCGGTGTCGGGGCGTACACGTACACGAACAGGTTCCGCTTGCCCGCCGTGATGTCGGTGAACGTGACGGTATAGACACCGTCGGTGCCGCCGGTCACCGTGATGGGCCGCATGACCGTGCCCGCATTAACCACGTAGATCTTCTCCGCGTTCAGGTCTTCCACTCCGTTGCCCTCATCGGCCGGATTCAGCACCGTCAACGTGAAAGACACCGTCGGATAGGCCTCCAGGTTGGGCGCGCTCATGGTGACATTCAGCCGGTTGGCCGACGTGACCTCCACCTCGCCGGCGTCCCACACATGCGCCCCTTCCTGCCAGCCTGAAGACGAGCTTTCCGTGGACAGGCTGGACGACACGTCCAGTTTGTTCTCGCCGTTCACGTCGGCGGTTATGTAGCAGGTGGTGGGGGTGGTTGAGCCGTCCTCATTGTCGTTATGGTCGGCGTAGTAATACACCTTGATCTTGTAGGTTGCCGTCGTCTCGGCGTCGTCCACGGTAATGTGCTCCGGGCCGTTCCCGTTGGTGTCGTCGTAGTCAAGCACCATCTCGCCGGACCACTTGTTGGCGTAGTAGCAGTGCGTGGTTCCGTTGTCTGGAGAGGCGTGCAGGTCTATGTCCGTCTTGTTCGTGTCCCACCACAGCGTCACCACCAGGCTTTGCGGCTCGATGGCGCCGACGATATCCCAGGAGTCCGTCGCCGCGAAGAGGCTGCCGTCCAGGTCATACACCTCAATCTTCAGCGTGTTGGGACCGGCGTTTATGGAGAAGGTTACGTCAAAGATCCAGATAATGCCCCCTTCTTTCTCCTCCGACACCAGGTTGGCAAGCCAGTCGAAATCGGGGGAGGTCCAGTCGGCATCCAGCAGCGGATATTCGACACCTTCCTTCTCGATGTACTGCATTGCCTTGTCCGCCGTCCCCTCCGTCACCTGCAGCGGAATCCGGTTGCCGTTGATCACAAGGTATGCGTTCCCCTCATAAGCCGTGTCGGAACCCGTGGGGTTTGGAACCGTTCCCGTCATACGCTGCGTGCCGCCCACGCCCACTCCGCCGTCGGCCATGCCGCTGTCGGCCGCGAACGACTCGGAACCCAGCGGCGGATTGGCATAGGCGTTCACCGTGGCCCCGGCGCTCTCATTGGGCTTCGCGTCAAATGCGGTGACCTTGAAGGCGTAAGATGTGCCGTTGGTCAGTCCTGTCGCCGTGTAGCCTGTCGCCGTGGCGCCCAAGTCTGCAATGGACACGCCGTCCTTGTAGAGTTTGTAGCCCGCGAGGTCGCCTGCCGTGTTGGCGCTGGCGTCCCAGGTCAGGCCGACCTGCCCGTCTCCGGTCGTCGCCTCCAGATTGGTCACATCTTCCGGCGCGGTCTTGTCCGGCTTGCACCCGGCAAGGGTCACCGAACCCATGGCAACCGCCAAAAGGAGAATAAAGAAAAGTCTGCCGTGAAGGTACGTCATAACTCACCCCTTTGTCTGTTCAAACTTGACCGTGAACTTGTCGGCCGCGATGGCCCGTCTACCGGACACATGGTAGTGGTTTTTATCATTATTGTCAATGCGGTTTTTTCGCCGGGGTTCCTTCCGGGTCGCCGCGACCAGGATCTTTTCTTGCCCGTTCCCCCGCAAAATGCCTAAAATCCCCCCCATCGGCCTTGGGACACACGCGCCGGGCCGGAAAGAGAGGATTTTCATGGGTTTTGGCTGGTGGATTCAGTGGCGGGTTGCCCGTCTCTTTGACCGGGTCGGTCCGGGCTGCCGGTTCGGGGGCGGCAATGTGGAAGTAAAAGGGCATGTTGAACTGGGCGCGGAATGCGTGCTGGGCAACTATCTGCTCTTTCGCACGCACAAGGACGGCCTTATCGTTTTGGGCGATGGGGTGGAGATAGATGACTACGCCATGATGCTCGGCAACAGTCGCATTGACATCGGCCCGCAGTCGTACATCGGCCCGTACTGCGTGCTGCGCGACACGAACCACCTGTTCCAGGGCACTGACGCGCACTGGCGGCTCACCCCGCACATCACCAAGCCCATCACCATCGGCGCCGGGTGCCACATCGGTGCGCGCTCCTACGTCATGCCCGGCGTGACCATCGGCGGGGGGGCAATCATCGGCCCGGCAAGCGTGGTCACCAGGGACATCCCGCCCGGTGAGTTCTGGGCCGGCAACCCGGCACGGTTCATCGCGGACCGCCAAGACCCCTCCCGCAGGGCAAAACTGCGCCGCGACCTGGAACTGGGCGCGCTTTTCGGGCTGGAAATGCCCGCCGCAGAGGAGGATGGCGCGGGTTCCTGAATGCTATTCGCCCAACACCCCGCGCAGCGCCTTGATTAGACTGCCCAGCACGTAGGGCTTCTGGATGAACCCGCTGGACGCCTGTTCGGTGAAATGCTCGCTGATGAAATGCTCCGTATAGCCGCTGGAAAGAAGGACGGGGATGTCGGCGCGTATTTCCCGAATTCTGCGGTAGCACTCCTCGCCGTCCATGTTGGGCATCGCCACGTCGAGTATGACGCAGGCAATCTCGCCGGCCCGCTGCCGAAACAGGTCCAGCCCCTCCTGCCCGTCGCGGGCCAGCAGCACGTCAAACCCGGCCCGGGTCAGCATGCGCTTGCCCACCGTGCGCACCGAATCCTCATCGTCCACCAGCAGCACCGTGCCCGAGCCTTTCCAGGCGGACGGATTCTCCGCTTCAGCGGCGGGAGCATCGCCGCCTGCCGCGGGAAACAGCACAAGGAAGGTGCTGCCCTTGTCCGGTTCGCTGTACACCTTGATGGCGCCGCCGTGTCCCCGGACAATGCCAAGCACGGCGGGCATGCCGAGCCCGCGTCCGGTGAGTTTCGTGGAGAAGAAGGGCTCAAAGATGCGCTCGCGGGTCGCTTCGTCCATGCCGCATCCGGTGTCCGTCACCTCCAGGTACACGTACATTCCGGGCTCAAGCTTGTCGCTGAGATAGCTGGTCTTGAAATAGCGCTCGTCACAGTTGCGCAGGCCCGTCGCCAGGGTCGCCACGCCGTAGTTCTCCCCGACAGCCTCCGAGGCGTTGACCACAAGGTTCATCAGCAGTTGCCGCATCTGGCCCAGATCGGCCTCGATCAGGGGCAGGTCGCGGGCCACTTGTGTGCGCAGCGCCACCCGTTTGGAAATGGATACTTCCAGCATGGGCATGGAGTCCTGGATGACATCGTTCAGCGAAAGCTGCTCGGGCTGGAACTTGCCCCGGCCGGAAAAGGCCAGCATCTGCCGGCACAAGTCGGCCGCCCGCCGGGCCGAGGTCTCGATGTCCACCAGATGCTCCCGAACGGGGCTGGTCCGCGGCAGGGACAGCCGTGCAAGGTCGGCATTGCCGATGATGGCCAGCAGCAGGTTGTTGAAGTCATGGGCCACGCCCCCCGCAAGCACGCCGAGGCTTTCGAGCTTCTGCGTTTCGCGCATGCGAACCTCCAGTTCCCTGCGGTCCTCCTCGGCACGGTGCCGCTCCGTGACATCCTGGATGAACCCCTCCAGCAGCGCCGTCCCGCCAAACGAAATGGCGCAGCCAACCCCCTCGACCCAGCGCCATTCCCCGCAGCAGTGGCGTATGCGGTAGGACAGGTGAAAAGGCTTGTCCGCGCTAACGGCCTGCCCCACTGCCTCCGCCACCGGAGACTGGTCATCGGGGTGTATAAGGCACCCGTAGGACACCCGTCTGTCCGTGAAATCCGCCGCCGTGTACCCGGTCAGACGCTCCACCTCGTCGTTCAGGTATACCATCGTGAAATCGGCATCATTGTGGCACAGGTAGATGGTTCCAGGGATGTTCTTCGCCAGCAGCCGAAACCGCTCCTCGCTGCGGCGCAGCGCCTCCTCGGTGCGGCGGCGCTCGGTGATGTCCAGGAATGCGCCCACCGCCCCGGAAACGCGGCCGCCGGGGTCCCGCATCGGGGAGGCGTTTCCCAGCAGCGTGCGGGTCTGTCCGTCCTTCAGCATGACATCCGCCTCGAAATCCTGGATGGCGGTCCCCAGCGTGGCGGCAAGATGCATGGGCCGCTGCGAGTCGGAGAGCTCAACCCCGTTGCGGTAGGCGCGCAGTTCCTCCAGCGGCCCCGTCTTCGCCATGAAATCCAACGCCGCGCGGTTGGCCCGGAAGATGGGACTTTCCATGTCTCCCGCCACCCAAACGATGGCGGGGACAGTCTGCATCACCGTCTCCAATTCCGCCGCATGCGCCGTTTCGCGCGCCAGAGAGTCTTCCAATGCCTTGTTGGCGGCCTCAACATCCACGAAGTAGTGGCGCATCCCCCAGAAGCCGGCGGCCATGGCAACCGAAATGAACAGCCCAAAGTACTCGGAGAGCGCGCTCACATGCTGCGTCCCCTCGGCAAGGACCGCGTGGAGCACCACCACGCGGCGCACGCACATCAGGCTTGCCGAAAACGCAAGCAACCCCCACGCAACGCGGCGGCGCGTTTGCACAAGATACCACACGGCCAGCGCGGCCGCGCACACTTGTGCAACACATGAAAAGATGACAACAACCACGAAGAACACGACCATCATCACGCCTCCCTAATGCTGCCGCATTCTTAAGTCACCTGTTCTCCTGCTTTGCCTCCCATCCATAATCCGAGACTGCCCGTCTATGCGCACTGCTTGCAGAGGCAAAACGAATGACCGAACAGATTATACAGCAAAAAATGACAAAAGTGTCAATCTTTATGAAGGAACTCCGGGATAGGCCAAAACACTCTTGCACCGCTATTGGGCCGGGGGCACCGGCAGGACAGCAACCTTGTCCGAAAACTGTCGAACACAGCCGTCTTCCGGCAGGCGGTCCGAAAGGGTGCGCCATGCCGCAGTTCTTCCCTCCGGACCGCGGGAACGGGCAAGAGCTAGATCGGAAGAGCACACGTCTGAACTCCAGTCACGATCAGATCTCGT
>CALDSM010000661.1 GCA_937923585.1 uncultured bacterium | reverse complement strand
CAAGATCGTGAAAGACTTCTGCCTGGCGGCCATGTCCGTGTTCGGCGCGCTCATAGCCATCTTCTCGGGCACCAGCCTGCTGTACAAGGAAATTGACAAGAAGACGCTGTACACGATCGTTTCCCAGCCCATGCACCGTTACGAATTCGTGTTGGGCAAGTACTTCGGGCTGATGGCCCTGCTTATCCTCGCGTTGGGCGGCATGACGCTCCTTTCCACCGGCTACGTGCTGGTCCTTGGCGGCAAACTGAGCGCGGTCTTCTTTCAGGCGGCGCTGCTAAACTTCTGGAAACTGCTTGTGGTCACGGCGCTGGCCGTGCTGCTGTCGGCGCTCACTTCCCCGATTCTCGGCGCGATTATTGTGTTCTGCTTCTTTGTCTTCGGCCACGCCACGGGTATCTTCCTGAACCTGCCGCCCCAGTTCAACGGCACGTTCACAAAGCACTTCTTTGAGGTCATCTACTATTGCCTGCCTAACCTGGACAACTTCAACCTGCACTCCGAGGCGGCCAATGACGTTCCCGTGTCCCTTGCGTACACGGCCTGGGCGATGGCCTACGGCGCGGCCTATTCCGCCGTGCTCCTGATAATGGCCTGTCTCGCCTTCGAGGGCAAGGACCTATGATTCCCGCCGATGTGGGTCAGGCGCCCCCGCCTGACATTCCCGAAGGAGGCACTCCGACAGCCGGGGGCGGCTGTCCCACATTGCCGGTGCGCGGGCGCCTGCGCAGGGCGCTGCCCGCGCTGGCCTTTGCCGCGGTTTGCTTCGCGGCGGCCGTGGGATTCCAGATCGGCGCCGACCGCGCCCGCAGCGCCGACCGCGGCGCCAGCGTCCTCTACCTGCCCAACGAGCACCTGCTCAAATATGCCACCGCAGGCCTCAACACGGTCATTGCCGACTTCCTTTGGCTGCACTGCATCCAGTACGTCGCCATAGAGAACCGCGCCGCGCGCAACTTCACCTGGCTCGAAACCATGGTTTTCACGGTGGGACGGCTCGATCCCCACTTCAAGGACGCCTTCCGGTACGGTGCCATGTTCCTTTCCGCGCTGAAGGCCGACGCCGTCGCCAGCAGCAACCTGCTGCACATCGGCATCCCGGAAAATCCCCGTGCATGGGAACTGCCCTACGAACTGGGCATGAACTACCTGATGAACCGGAAGAATGAGCCCGACGCGCGCCGCTACGCCGCCTACTACCTGGGCATGAGCGCCTCCACCGGCCTGGCAAATGAGTTCGTGGCCGTGGTCGCCGCCAAACTGCAAAGCGAGAACAACCTGGACAACGTCGAAACGGACATGTGGCTGAACATGCGGGAAAGCCCCGACGAGGTCCTTCGCGAGCTTGCCGAACGCAAACTCAAGGAAATGGAAATACGGAAGCTCATCCCCATTCTCAACGGGGCTTCGGCGGAGTACCACAAGCTGACGGGGCGCTGGCCCGAAACCATTGACGACCTCAAGGCAGTGAAGATTGTGGACGGCGATCCCCCCGAACCCCTGGGAGGGCATTATTTCTTCGGTCCCGACGGGAAAGCCCTCAACACCACGCTGCTGGACAACGAGAAGAAGAACCAGCAGGGGGTGATCGAACAGTCCCTTCGCGACTTTCAGGACAAGAAGGACCGCTGGCCGGCCTCCCTGGACGAACTCGTCAAGGAAGGCATGCTGAGCAAGATTCCGGAAAATCCCTATCCCGGCAAGGGCTGGAAGTACGATCCGGCCACAGGCGAGGTGGAATAACGCCCACCCCAATAGAAGTCAAGGGCCGCGCCCGTCTTAGGTCCCCCCTTGAGGGGGGCAGCCCCGCCGTGGGCGGGGCGGGGGGATGTGGACCTGCGCGCATAGCCCAGACAATCATCTCCCGGCCCTTCGGGCCACCCCCTCAAGGGGGGATCTAAGACAGGTGCACGGATTGGGTCTCTTTTCAAGTCCCTGCGCTTGCGCGGGGACCGGCTTGCGCTATAGGCTATGCACCGGGCGCGGCTGACGTGTCCCTGGCAAGGGTTTGACTCCGAGGAGGCATGACATGCGCGTGCTGGTGACCGGCGGCGCCGGATTTATCGGTTCCCATCTGTGCGAGGCGCTCGTCGCGCGCGGCGACCGGGTGTGGGTGCTGGACGACCTGAGTACGGGCCGTTTCGAGAACATTGAGCACGTGCCCGACATCACGACCATCATTGACTCCACACTGAACCAGGAGATTGTGCGCGACCTCGTCCGCGAGGTGGACGTGGTCTACCATCTTGCCGCCACCGTCGGCGTGCAGCTTGTGGTCAACCACCCCATCCGCACCATCGTGAACAACATCCGCGGCACCGAGGTGCTGCTGGAGGAAACTTGCCGCTACCGCCGCCGCCTGCTCATCACCTCGACCAGCGAGGTCTACGGCAAGGGTGCCGGTGATGTTTTCCGGGAGGGGGACGACCGCGTGATAGGGCCCACCGACAAGCTGCGCTGGTGCTATGCCGAGTCCAAGGCCGTGGACGAGTTCCTCGCCCTGGCCTACTGGCGCGAGAAGCGCCATCCTGCGGTTATTACGCGGCTGTTCAACATCGTCGGACCCCGGCAGACGGGCCGCTACGGCATGGTGGTGCCCACCTTCGTGCGGCAGGCCCTGCTCGGCGAGCCGCTCACCGTCTTTGGCGACGGCCAGCAGACCCGCTGTTTCGCCCATGTCGGCGACGTGGTGCCCGCGCTGATGACCTTGATGGGCGACACCCGGACCAACGGCGAAATCTACAATCTCGGCAGCAACCAGCGGGTGACCATCGAGGAACTGGCGCGGCGCGTCATCGAACGCACCGGAAGCAAATCCACCCTGCACTATGTCCCCTACGAGCAGGCCTACGGCCCCGGCTACGAGGACATGCGCCACCGCGCCCCCTGCCTGGACAAAATCGGCGCGGCCATCGGCTACAAGCCCGCCACCTCGCTGGACCAGATCCTCGACACGGTCATCGCCAGCGTGCGCGAGCAGGTTCACCGGGGCGCCTGAGACTGCGCCCGCCCGCAATTGCGCCAAATCGCAAACGCGCATCGTCATTGCGGGCGAAGCGCGGCAATCTCTTGGAACCAGCGCCCGGACCTTGGGTTTTAGCGGTCCGCGATTGCGGCGCTTCGCTCGCAATGACGATGAATGCGGTCGAGTTGCATGCCCGGAGGAAACATGCTAGCATCCTGTCCGTCAAGTACGTTTGGGCGGGTGTGCGCCTGCCCGAAACATGTCGGTTCTTGGGTTTGGGCATTTTTATCCGTCAACCCGTCCTGTCCGTGCGAAGTCGGCGGGGCGCAGCCGGAGGGAGAGCAACATGTCTATCGCTGGTTTGACCGCCTTTTCGGGAGTGTTTGCGCTTGGTGTGATCTTTGCCATTTTCGGCAGCATCAAGCTCAAACTGCAGGAGCAGATCAAGATTGACGACGCCAAGGCCGGCTCGTTGATTTCCGCGCTGATGTTCAGTTGCCTGATCTTTTCCATGGTCATCGGCGCGTTGACGCCGCTGCTCGGCTTCAAGGTTGTCGGTCTGATCGGCTTTGCCGTCGGCGCCGTATGCGTCGTCTTGCTGGCCGCGGCCCCGTCCTATGGCACCGCCATGCTCGCCTTCCTGGCACTCGGCGTTGCCGCCATGGCCGTAAACACCGTGGGCAACACGCTGGGACCCATGGTCCTTTTCCCGGGCAACCCCGCCAAGGCCAACAACCTGATGAACGTGTTTTTCGGCCTCGGCTCGCTGCTGACCCCGCTCATCATCGGCAACTTGATCGGCAAGGCCGGCTACAAGGCCACGCTGGGCGTTATTGCCGCCATGCTGGCTGTTCCGATCGTGTGGACCGTGATGGGCACCGACTTTCCGGTGCTTGAAGGCGGCTTCAGCTTCGGCCGTGCGGCCGGATGGCTCGCCCATCCTGCCGTGCTTGCGGCCGGTGCGGCGCTGTTCTGCTACATCAGCCTTGAATCCACGCTGGGCGGCTTCCTGACCACCTATCTTACCGACCACAAGGTGGATGCCACCAAGGCCAACAACTACCTGGCCGGGTTCTGGTGCGCGCTGATGCTGGCCCGTCTGTTCACGGCCTTCTTCGTGCCGCAGGCGGTGTTTCCGTACTACGTTCCCGTGCTTGCCCTTGTCGCGGCCGGGTCCATCATGATGATGGTCACCGCGAAGAGCGCGGGTTCGGCCGTGCTGGCCATGCTCATCACGGGCTTTGTGATGGGCCCGATCTTCCCGACGCTGGTCGGCGTGACCTTCGGCAAGACCGGCGTCAGCGCCGAGGTGTTCGGCCTGATCTTCGCCATCGGCCTGCTCGGCGGCATCATCACGCCGCGCGTCATGGGCGGCTTCTCGGCCAGCGGCAACATCCGCAAGGGCATGCAGGTGCTCGCGGTGCTCGCCGTTGCGCTCATCGTCCTGTCCGGCGTGCTCAGCCTGGGCATTGCAGACCTGCCGCCGGTCGCCAAATAAGTCCGTTCAAACCTCACCTTGTCGCGGCCCGGAGCATAACGCCCCGGGCCGCGCTGTTCTTGTCCAATGAATCGGAGACGCTGGTTTTGGCATAATCCTGCGTACGATGCATACGGGACCAGACGAACCGATATGAGAACGCATCAAGAGATAGATGAACGCAGCCTGGTGCTGGCCCGTGCCGTCGCGGACCGGATTGACCGGGACCCGCAAAGGGAAGGACTGCGGCTGGCGCGGGAGAACTGTGTTCGATGGCTTCAAAGGAGTTCCTCCCGCGCCATAATGGAATGGCAGGAGATCCTGAACCAGAATTGGGAGAGCGTCCGAAAAGTGCTCCTGGATGAAAGCGAAGAAGGCAAACGCTTGCGCCAGAGCACCCCTTTCGCCGGCGTGCTCACCCCTCAGGAGCGTTGGGAAATCTACAGGCGTTTCAGCGATGAAAAGACCGGAACTTGAGCACATCCTTAGGGCGGCCGGGAGCATTACCGGCTGCGATGAGATGGTGGTGCTGGGCAGCCAGGCCATCCTTGCGTCGTTTCCCGATGCGCCCGAGTCCATGCTGGTGTCCATTGAGGCCGACATCTATCCTCTGGCAAGACCGGAAATGGCAGACCTAATAGACGGCAGTATCGGCGAACTCTCGCCGTTTCACAAGACATTTGGTTATCATGCGCACGGGGTCGGGCCGGAAACGGCAGTGTTGCCCAAAAACTGGCGCACGCGGCTTGTGAAACTAGAAAGTTCCGCCACGGGTGGCTGTATCGGTTTTTGCCTGTCTCCTTTGGATTTGGCGCTGGGAAAGCTTGCCGCGGGGCGGGAAAAGGACTTTGAGTTTGTGCAAGCCATGATAAAGCACGAAATGGTCCAGACATCAGCCATGGACTCTCTTTTGCACGAGATGCCTGAATCTTACGTGGAGACTCTTCGGGGGCGTATTGCGCGCTGTTCCTGACGGCAGAATTCAAAAACAGGTTTAAGGGGCATAATGCCGCCACTTCTCGATACAGAAAGAAACACCGCCGCCCGCCGCGTGTGGCTGGAATGCGGCGTGCTAACGTTCCTCCTGGCGCTGGCCGCGGCGTTCCGCATTCCCCGGCTCTTTGACGGATTCTCGGGCGATGAGGTCTACACGCTGGCCGGGGCCATGTGGCCACTCGACAAGCTCTTGTCCGGCAAGATGGCCGCCACCACGTTCACCCCGCTGACCTGGCTGGTGGTCAAAGCGACCATCAGTCTTTTCCCGCCCGCCGCGCAGTTTCGGTTCCCCGTGCAGATGCCCCTGACCGGAGAAGCCATGCCGATGCATCTCAGCGAGGTGACGCTGCGGCTGCCGTTCTTCTTCATGAGCCTGATCACGCTGGTTCTCCTGTTCCTCCTGGTGCGCAGGCACTTTGGGCTGAACGCCGCCTTCTGGGCGGGACTGTTTCTCGCGGTTTCTCCGGAGCACGTGTATTACTCGAACGAGCTTCGCTTCTACGGCATGGTCTGCCTGGCAGGCATGGTGCTGCTGTGCGGTGTGCAGATGGTCCTGGACGGAAGGGGGTGGCGCGGCTGGTGCGTCACCGCGCTGGGCCTGCTGCTGGGCCTGCCCACGCACCTGTCCTTCTTCTTCATCACGGCGGGAATCATGGGCGGGGCGGCCGTTTCGCTGCTGCTCGATTCCGGCTTTCGGCGGCGCAGTTTCGTGACGCTTGCCGGACTTGCCGGGCTGTGCGCCGCGGTCGTTGTCCTTCAGGTTGCCGTTACGCTCAGTTTCAGCCCAGCACCACTAGACGAGATGCGGCTTCTGTTCAGCGGCCAGCAGAACGTCTCGGCGGAGGGTGCACCGGGGGTGGGGGCGGATGACGGCGGAGACGCCGGTGCGGACACCCCCGGCGAACTGATTCCCCAACGGTACACGCTGTGGCTGGGTGAGTATGTGAACAGTTACATCGTGAAATATTTCCTGTCCTGCCACGACACCCGCGCCGGCGTCGCGCTGGCGGTGGTGCTGGCGGCCGGTCTTCTGGGCTTGTATGTCCGACGCCGAAGCATGCTGCTCATGCTGCTGGGCGTGCTGTGCTCCCCCCTGCCCCTGTTCTTCATTCAGGTCAACCACAAGTGGTTTTACCGGTATTTCATTTTCGATCTGCTGCTGTTTGCGGTGCTCGCCGGGGTCGGCATGGATGTTCTCTTCCGCCGCCTTCGCGGATTGGCCGGCCCGTCAAGACCTCGTCTGGGTGTCGGCCTGTGCGTCCTGGCCGCGCTGCTGTCGGTCTGGGCTTACACGCCTTCGCTCGCAGCCGGCATGAAGAAGGCGCCCTATGCGCACGTGGACGGCGGGGTAAAGAACATGTCGGAGGTGCTGGCGAAACGGATTCGGGCCACGGATAGAATCCTGTTCTTCGAGCCCTTCCGGACGTGGCGCCTTTCCTACCACCTCATGCCCTATTACCTCTGCCGCCTGCGCCCCGACTGGGAGGCCCACGGTGTCATCAACAAGATGATCATGTGCGCTGATCAAAAGGAATTCGGCGAAGTGCTGGCCAAACAGCCCCAGGACGGATTCTGGGTGGTCTCTTTTGACGGAGAGAACAAAGACCCCTCCC
>CALDSM010000660.1 GCA_937923585.1 uncultured bacterium | reverse complement strand
CGACCACCGAGATCTACACTCTTTCCCTACACGACGCTCTTCCGATCTATTCTGCTCAGTGTGCCTCAGGCAACGCGAAACACGCGGCCTCTTCGGCGTTTCGGACGAAGAGCCGGCCGTGCGCCAGCGTGGCATAGTTCCAGGTCTTGCCGTTGATCGCCTTAAAGCGCGCGATCTCTTTGAATTCCGCCGGATTGGCGGGAACCAGCACCACTTCCCCCTTCTCGCCCAAGACTAGCAGCATCTCCATGTCGGCGATGAGCAGCACTTGGCCGCCGTAGCGCTTTCCCTCCCAGCGCATTGCGCCGGTGGATGCGTCCACACAGCAGAAGCGGTCCCCGTCATAGCCGTAGATGTGGCCCTTGTGGAAGACCATGTCGTCGAAATAGGGCCGGAACTTCTTGCTGGTCCACGCCTCCGACGCCGTCCAGGCGCTGTCCTTCTTTTCAATCCGGAACATGCGCGCGCCGGTGCCCGCGGGACTGCCCAGCATGACCGTATCGCCGTCCGCCACCAACGGCTGGGCGCAGCGCGGGTAGAGTTCCTTGGCCACCTCCCGCTCCCAGAGCAGTTCACCCGTTTCTGGCACAAAGGACTGGAGGCCGAATTCACCCATCATCAGCACCTGGGGCGTACCGGCCAGCACCGAAAGCTGCGGTGAACTGTACCCGCCGCCGCCCCGCCCGGCTCGCCAGACCGGCTCGCCCGACATGCGGTCATAGCCGATGAGACCCTTGCCGTCGCCGCCGTGCGTGAACACGATGAGCTTGCCGCCGACGACCAGCGGCGAACTGGCGAAGCCCCACGTGGGCACGCCGGTTTCCGCATCCGTCTTGATGTCACGGTTCCAGACGGCCTTTCCGGTGGACGCATCAAGGCATTGCAGCGTGCCGGTGGCGCCCAGCGTGTACAGCCGTCCCGCTTCAAAGGCCGGCGTCGCCCGCGGCCCGTTTCCCATGTCGTTTTCGTAGTGGGCCGACACCCGGTTCACCCAGACCTCGGCGCCGGTGTCGGCCCGGCTGCACGTGACCAGTTCCTGCCCTTCACGCTGTTCCTGGGTGAAGGCGTAGTCGCCGACGGCGATATAGGATGACCAGCCCGCACCCACCCGTTTGCGCCACAACTCGCGCGGCGGCGTGCTCCAGTCCGTCGAGAACTTCACCCCCGTCACGCGGTTGTCCCGCATCGGTCCGCGGAAGGCGGGCCAGTCGCCCGGTCCCGCCTGTGCGGGCAGCACCGCCGTATCCTGCGGGTCGGACACCGGGGCGGTCCTGGGCGTTTCGACGGCGGGGGATGACCAGCGCCAGGCCAGCACTGGCGTCAGGCTGCTGCTCAGGCTGGTCGCCTGCAGCATGCTGAAGACCGCCGCGCAGGCGGCAACCACAAAGACCAGCACCCACTTCCGCAGGGGCCAGCGCAGCCGGAAGGTCAGCGCCATCGCCACGACCACGGCGGTTGTCAGCGCCGGCATGGCCGCCAGCAGAATGAAGGACGCGTTGCCCCGCTGCGCGCCCGCGGCGCATCCCAGCGCGGCGGCGGCCAGCAGAACGCCGACAACCCGTGAACGCCAGGGCGCCCGGCTTGCCGCAAGCCACCAGATCAGCAGCAGCAGCAGCGCCAGCACCGGCGCGCCGATGAAACCGATCATGCCGTCCATATTGGTGGCGCCGAGAAACAGTGCCCAGAGTGAAACGCAGAGATGGACGATCACAATGAGCAGGGCTGGCCAAAGGCGCAGGCGCACCTCAGGTTTGCACTGGGCGGATTCGGGCGGACGGGCAACTTCGTCGGTCATAATGAATCCTCACGTCGCGGTTGAGGGCACATTATGGCCAAGCCCTTCCTTCGGGCACAAGCACGCCGCCAATACCGTCGCGCCGCGCGCAATGACGGCCGACAGCGGCGCGCCGGGCAAATCCAGATTCCCGTCCCGTCCATGGGTGTGCTATCCTGTCAGTCTGTGTGAACTGCACCCAAACCGTTGCGCCCCTGGCGCCAAAACCGGAAAGAGGAGACTGTACGATGGATCGACGCGGATTCCTGATGAGTTCTTTGGCTGTCGGTGCCGGCGCCGCCGTGCTGGGCAGGATGTCCACGGCTGCGGCCGCCCCGGAGGGGGCCTTTTCCAAGCTGCCGATCAGGATGTCCGTGCCCATAGACTTTTTCGAGGGCACCACGGATCAGAAGTTGGAGCAGGTGGCCAAGTGGGGTTTCCCGGCCTATGAGTGGCTCGGACCGGAGGGCGATTTTGACGCCATCCGCAAGAAGGCCGATTCGCTGGGTCTTGAGTTGAGCTGCATGGTCGGCGCGGGCGCCATCGCGCCGGGCGGCATGGTCGAGCCGAAGGACCACGACGGGATCGTCAAACAGTTCAAGGAGCGGGTTGAGATTGCCAAACAGCTCAACTGCAAGCACCTCGTCGGCCTGAGCGGCAACACGCGCAAGGGCGCGGACCGGCAGAAGCAGACCGATGCGGTGGTCGAGTGCCTGAAGAAGCTGGCGCCGATCGCGGAGCAGAACGGCGTCATCATCGTGATGGAGGCGCTCAACACGCTGGTGGACCACAAGGGCTACTTCATGGCGCGCACGGACCACACCATGAAGATCCTCAAGGCGGTCAACAGCCCCAATGTGAAGATGCTGTTCGACATTTACCACCAGCAGATCACCGAGGGCAACGTGATCCGCAACCTCAAGAGCAATATTGACCGCATCGGGCACTTCCACGTGGCCGACAACCCCGGCCGCAAGGAGCCGGGCACGGGCGAGCTGAACTACACGAATATCTTCAAGGCCATCGCCTCGACGAACTACAAGGGCTTTGTGGCGCTCGAATGCGGCTCCTCCACCAAGAACAACGAGGATATCCTCAAAGCGACGCTGGCCTGCTTCCCGGCGTAGACGTATCGTCCATCTGTCAATACCGGAGCCGGTATTCCTTGAGAATGCCGGCTCCGTTGTCCTTTCGGGCGCCGCCGCAGCGTGCGCCATGTTTCCCCGCACGTCCGCGTCCGACGCGAATGTGCCCGCAGAACAGTCATCCGGGTACGTTTTCACAGGCGCTGAATGTACAATGGACGGTGTTTTTTGCGTGCGCGGTTGCACACCTGAATGCAAACCGGTAACCTTGCGGAGGCGGAGCGTGAATATGGCACTGTGCGGCATTTCGAGGTGCGGGCGTCTTCACCAGCGCGGCCTGTTTTCCTGTGTTGCCGTGGTCCTGGCCTTGTCTCCCATTCGCCTGTCCGCCGCGCAACTCCATGCAGTCGCCGAGTGGAAGGCGGAAACCGTTGCGGGGGACACGCTGCCGGACCAGTCGGGGCAGGGGAACAACGCCCTGCTGCATGCGGTCACGCCCATGCTGCGGGTGCAGGATTTGGTTGACCATCCGTGCCTGTATTTCAACGGAGCCGGTGCCCACGGAATTGTGGCCAATCATCCATCGCTCAATCCGGGCGCTGTCTCGGTGCGGGTCTGGTTCAAAGTGGAGGAGGGGCAGGTCTCCGCCCAGGTGCCGCTGCTGGTCAAGTCCCTGCCGGTCCACCGCGAACCCTGGTACCAATACGGGCTGTTTCTGATTGACCTGCCCGAATCGCCCCAGGGCGTGTGCTGGCATGTGGGTGCGGAGATTAAGGAGAAGCATGCCGCGGCGCTGGACCTGGATTTCTATTCGCGCTGGACCTGCGCCGCCGCCACCTACGACGGCAGGTTCCTCCGCGTGTACATCAACGGTGAAGAGAAAGCGGTGCAGGAGTCGCCGGAGGGGACTTTGGACCGACAGGACACGCCGCTGTTACTTGGCGCCTACGTGAATCTGCCGAAGGACCGGGGCAACACCTTTGAAGGCTACCTGTCACAGGCCGCCGTCTACGATCGCGCCCTGGATGCGGGGGAAGTGCGCGCCCTCTATGAAGGCGAGCGCGGCGGCTATCCCGACAGCCGGGTGGAGCGGGAACAGGACAAGTCCGAATATGTCCAGCGGCTCAACGCGGCGCTGCGGGAAGGCCGGGATGTGCTCGGCGAGGAAGTCCTGAAGAAGGGCGTTTCTGCGGAGACGCTCAAAGACTGCCTGCGTCCCCTGTTCCTGTCCACGGGATTCAAGAACACCACCTACGGAGTTCACAGTCTGCTATTTGGCATGGACGGGGGCGAACCGCCCTATCTCATTCCGGTTGCCGACGGCGGGCGCATCGCCTCGGACCAGATAACGTCCGATGAGTTCATCGAGGTCCGGCTGGGGCCGGACGGGGCGGAACGGTACGGCGAGGCACTGGAACGGCTGGAAGGCCCCGGACTTGGCGACGGTTGTTACCCCATCCTGCAAACGGGATACACGGACAAAGCGGGTACGCATTACCGGCAGGAGTCCTTCGCAGGACATCTTCCCGGTACGGACAACCTGCTTGCCTTCGTGAAGATTGAGGCGGACCGGGGACGGGGCCAGGCCGATGCGGCGGTGATCGGGGTCAACTGTGGCAAACCGGAGGCGGCACGGTTCCGGGGCAGCCTGCCGGGAACATGGTCCGGCAACACGCTGACCCACCGGATGGAACTCCCGGCAGAGGGCGCGGCGACGCTGCTGCTGGTCTGGTCGCCCAAGGCGCCGCTGCCGGAAACGGCATCCATAGACAGCGGGACCTACAGCCGGGCACGGGACGAATGGAAGCAGTATTGGGACGATTGCCTGAACCGCGGCACCGTCTTCCAGGTGCCCGAACCGCAGATGATGGACATCCAGCGCAATCTGCTGATGCAGAACCTGATCATGCGGTGGCGCTACTCGCTGGGTGCGGTGGTCTACCACGGCGACTATTTCCAGCCGGAAAGCAGCGACACCATGACCACGCTGGGCCAGTACGGTTTTCTTCCCGAATACCGCGACGGGCTGGATAAACTTATAGACGTGTCCAAGGGCGAGGCGTATTACAGCAACTGGGAGCGCGGCGAAAAGCTTACCCACGGCGCGCAGTATTACCTGCTGACGCGAGACCGCGCGTTCATCGAGAAGAACACGGAGAAATACGCGGGCTTTTGCGAGACGCTTAACCGGCAGATGGAGAACGACCCCAACGGGCTGCTGGAGAAACAGCGCCATTGTGGCGACATCCCGGAGGTTGCCTACTGCACCTTCCACCAGACGGTGTGCTGGCGCGGCCTGCGCGACATGGCCGAGGTGTGGGGGTTCACTGGAAGACAGGACCTGCGCGACAAGTACCGCCCGACGGCGGACAGGCTGCACGACGCCATCACCCGCGCGCTGGACAAGTCGCAATGCACGCTGCCCGACGGCACACTGTTTGTTCCCTCGATTCTACTGGATGAAAAGAAGGAGGTTTACGACCCGGTCACGAAGACGCGCATGGGCAGCTACTGGAACCTCTGCATGCCCTATGCGTTCAGTTCCGGGTTCTGGCCCGCAACCGGCGGTGACATGGACCGGATCACGGGATTCATGCGGAATCACGGGTCGCTGCTGCTGGGATTGATCCGGTTCAACTATTACCCGGTGGAAATTGGCAAGTACCGCTCCGCGGGACTGCCGGGATACAGCACCACCGGCTTTGACAATGTGTATCTGCCCGGATACATACGCATGATGGCCGACCGCGACGAGGCTGACCTGCTCGGTCTCAGCTTCCACGCCAAGGCTGTTCACGGGCAGACCCGCGGCACCTATGTCAGCGGCGAAGGGGAGACCGTGGGCGTCCGCCCCGACCAGTTCTATCGCTCCTGCTACGGCACGCCGTGCAGCGCAAACAACACGGTATTTCTAATGGCGCTGCGGCTGATGCTGGTGCGGGAGTCTTTCGACGACGCCTCGGGACTGCCGCAGGGCCTCTATCTGGCCCACGGCACGCCGCGGCAGTGGCTTGAACCGGGGAAAACGATTACTGTGGACCATGCGCCCACCTGCTTCGGGCCGGTGTCCTTCCGCATCGAGTCGCTGCCGGACGGCGGCACCGTCAAGGTCCGGGTCGTACTGCCGGACCGCAACCCGGCCGCCGCGACAAAATTGAGGCTGCGCCTGCCGAAACCGGCGACCATAACCGACGTGACATGCAACGGAAAGCCCTACGACAAGTTTGACCCGGCAACCGAGACCGTGGACTTGACCGGCCTTCAAGGCGAAGCACTGCTCACCTTGCACTCGCTTTAAACGGTGGCTGTCCCCGTTTAAAGCGGGACGATCTGAATGAGATTGATGCGGAATTGAAGGCTGCGATTGGCAATGTATCCAAGCCGCGGCTATAATGCGCCGGTATTCGTCAAGCCGGACGGACGGAAAACCAGGAATGCCGAGAGAGTATTCCGTGGAACAGCAAGCATGTCAAGGTGGTCCAATGATTAGGGGGGCCATCACCTCATTGCAGGTGTCCTGCGTGCAGATGCACTGGGCGAAGCCCCTGGCATTCAACGTGGAGCGCACCCTGTATTTTGTGGGCAAGGCGGCGGAGGCGGGGAGCCGGGTGGTGCTGTTTCCCGAAACCAGCCTGACCGGTTATTACTTTCCCCAGGTGCTTTCACAGGACCCGAAAGACGTGCAGGCCGCTCTGGAAAAAACGCGGGAGGCGGCGGCCCGGCACGGGATTTGGGTCATCGCGGGCACGCTCCGAAAGACTCCCCGGCGCTATCTGAACCTGGCCCACGTGATTGCCCCGGACGGCGCGATCACGCACGAATACGCCAAGGTCCACATGGCCGGCGCCGATGAGAAGAAGTACTGCCGCGGCGGGGAGAAACTCTCGCTGTTCCAGATTGACGGCGTCTGGTGCAGTTTGGTCATCTGCCGGGACGGCCGCCATCCGGAGTTGTACCGCATCCCGGCCATGGCGGGCGCACAGATTTTGTTTCACCCGTCGTGCAGTTCGGACGAGGTGGAGGCGGTCGCCTGGAAGCGCGTGTCCGGGCGGGCCCAGCAGCCCGCGGGGCCGAGCACGCGCATGTTTCATTGCGTGGCCAACACCGTCGGCCAGCCGCCGGACGGCAAACAAAGCTCCAGCGGCGCATCGTTCATCCGCGAACCGAACGGTCTTCCGCTCGCCGAGGCGGGCTGTTACCAGGAAGAAATGATTACCGCCGTGCTGGACCTGTCGCGGGCCGACCGCGCCTATGCGCTCGACAGCCTCGAACAGCCGCGTTTTCTCAAGAAACACTGGAAGGCCATGATCGCCGAGGTGCGGCAACGCGCCGACATCAAGCCGAGATAACACCAACGCCCGGGGCAGCGTTGAACGCAGAAGGAGCAGCCCGCACGTGAAAGCAGCATTGATTGCGCCGAAATTCGACGTGGCCGGACGTTTGGTCACGGTGGAGGTTCTGGGCGACGGCAATGTGAACGACACCTATCTCGCCATCTTCCGGACGACGTTCTCGGAAGAGCGGATTGTGCTGCAGCGCATCAACCAGCGCGTTTTCCCGAATCCGGAATACATCATGAAGAACATGATGCTGGTGACCGCGCACGTCCACCGGCGCATTGAGGAGGAGGCCCACCTTTCGGACCGCATCTGGCAGTTGCCCCGCGTGATTAACGCAAAAGACGGCAACGACTATGTGATAGACGGCGAGGGCGAGTACTGGCGGGCCATCACGCTGATTGCATCGGCCCATTCCTACGGCCAGGTTCAGAGTGTCGAGCACGCCCACGAGGTGGGGTTTGTACTGGGGCAGTTCCAGCGGCTCATCAGCGACATGGACGTCAATGTTCTCCACGACACGCTGCCCGGGTTCCACATCACGCCCGGCTACTTCAAAAAGCTGGACGCCGCGCTGCAAACGCCCGAGGGCCAGGCGCGCCTTGACGTTTCCCTGGAGGCGCAGCGCTGCCACCGCTTCGTGGAGGCGCGCCGGGCATGGTGCTCCGTGCTTGAGGAGGCCAAGGAAGACGGGCAACTGGCGCTGCGCGTGGTGCACGGGGACCCGAAAATATCGAACATCATGATTGACGACGCGACGGGCAAGGGAACCTGCATCGTTGACCTGGACACGGTGAAACCGGGCCTCATCCACTACGACTTCGGCGACTGCCTGCGCTCCTCCTGCAATCCCGCGGGCGAGGAGACCCAGGACATGGGCCGGGTCCTTTTTGACACCGATCTGTGCGAGGCCATCGTCCGGGGGTACATGGTCCACGCGCGAGCCTTTCTGACCGACGCGGACCGCAGCTACCTGTTCGACGCCATCCGCCTCATAACCTATGAACTGGGCCTGCGGTTCTTTGCCGACTATATCGCCGGGGATGTTTACTTCAAGACGCGCTACGACGGGCAGAACCTGAACCGGGCCAGGGTGCAGTTCAAACTCACCGAGAGCATCGAGGCGCGCGAGAAGCAGATTCGCGGGATACTGGAGAACGCCTGAAGGGTTATGGGATAGAGGTCCAAAGCGAAGCGTTGCCGGGCGAAACCATGGGGCCTGTTGGTGTGTCCAATATTGACCGCATTCCAGTAGTCCGTTTCGGGTTGCGGTGTGCCATCGGCTGTCAGCACCAAGGAGTCAACCGTACGCCATGCTTTCTTCCGGCACCCCGTCTTCCGCTGAACACCGCCGTTCCTTCCCCTATGCCGCCGCCGCCTTCCTGCTGATTCTTGCGGCGGTGGCGGGCGCCTACATCAACCAGCTCCCGCCCCGTCCCAAACCGGCCAGTGTTTCCCTGGCCGAGTTCTCGGCCGAACGCGCGCTGAAGCACATCCGCGCGGTGTCGTCGGAGACGCATCCGGCCGGTTCCTTTGCCGACGACAGGCTGCGCGAATACCTGCTGGCGCAGTTCCGGGAGATGGGCGTGGCGGCGGAAGAGCAGACGGCGGTCAACCTGGGCGGCGTGGGCGTGTACCACAACGTGCTTGCGCGCATTCCGGGCACGGCAAACACCAAGGCTTTCGCGCTGGCAACGCATCACGACAGCGTTCCCTACGGTCCCGGCGCGCTGGATGACTGCGGCGGCCTCGGGGTGATGCTCGAACTGGCGCGCGCGGTGAAGGGCGGGCCGCCACTCAAGAACGACATCATTTTCTGCTTTACCGACGCCGAGGAGTTCAGCGGCGGCGGCGCCCGAGCCTTCACGGGGCACCCGTGGGTGAAGAACGGCGAGGTCGGCGTCATCCTCAACTTTGAGGCGCGCGGCACCTCCGGGCCGACCTACATGTTTGAGACCAGTGCGGACAATGGCTGGCTCATCGCGGAAATGGCCAAGGCCGGGGTCAATCCCAGGGCCACCTCCGTCATGTACGACGTGTTCAAAAAGTCGCCCTTTGGAAGTGATTTCTCCCGGTTCAAACGCAGCGGCATGAAGGGCTACAACATTGCGTGTGTGGGCAGTTTCTGCAACTACCACACGCGCGACGACCACCCCGACGTGCTCAGCCTCGCCAGCCTGCAGCACCATGGCGAATATGCCTACGGGTTTGCGCGGCACTTCGGCGGCATGGATTTCACCAACGTCACCGCGACGGCCCCCGACGCCACCTACTTCAACACCCTTGGCGGCCGCCTGGTGCATTATCCGCAGTCGTGGGGCAGGCCGCTGGCCGTGCTGGCCATGGCGCTTCTCGCGGCGCTGGTTCTGGCGGGGCTGGTGCGGCGTCATATCACACCGCTCGGCCTGCTGCTGGGCGTGTTGTGCTTTGTTCTATGCGCCGTGTGCGTCGCTGCGGTATGTTTTGGGCTCACGGTGCTCCCCTTCAGCATGCACGGCCGCTACGTGCTTTACAACAGCGGCCTGTACGGAACGGGGATCGCGGTGGCGGCCGTGGGCGTGGTGGCGGGGCTGTACACCCTGTTCCGTCGCGCGGTGACGGTGCAGAATCTCGGCGCGGCCGCCTGTTTTGGCTGGTTGGCGCTCCTGTGGGGTTTTGAGCGCTACTCTCCCGGGGGTGCTTACGTGGCACTTTGGCCGATGCTTTTCGGCATGGCAGGCATCGCCGTGCTGTTTGCCGCGCCGGACGGGGCCCGGATTCCGCGCGGTCTGGCGCTGGGTTCGGCGGTTTTCGCGCTGCCCGCCATCTTCCTCCTGGTGCCCGGCCTGGTGGCGCTCATCACCATGGCCACCATGATGGCGGATTTTGTCGTGGGCCTGGCCATTTTGCTGATCGCCGGGTTCCTGATGCCCGTGTTGGCGCTGCTGGAACGTCCCAACCGCTACTGGCTGCCGCTGGGGACGTGTATGATGGGTGTTGCCATGGTCCTTTTCGGCGTGGTGAACAACGGCCCGACCGCGAAGAAGCCGCATTTCAACTGTCTGTCCTACGGGATGGACCTGGATGCGGGCAAGGCCTACTGGATCAGCAACGACCAGAAGCCGGACGAGTGGCTGGCGCGGTTCATTCCCGCCGGCACCCCCCGCGCACGGATCGCCGAGTTCCTGCCGGGTGAGTACGACACCTATCCCAAGCCGGGTCCGCGCTCACTTGGGGAACGGTTCAAGGACGCGCTGGTGCCGCCTTACAACGACCGGTACATGAAGGCGCCGGCGCCGATGGCGCCGTTGGGCGGGCCGCAGGTGACGGTGACGCGCAATGAGGTGGCGGACGGCAGGCGCACGCTCGTTCTGCACATCGGCTCGTCCGAAGCGGTGACACAGATGCGGCTGAAACTGGTCTCGCAGACCGAACTGCTGTCCTGCTCCATCTATGGGAAGGATGTGGACGGCGGCAAACAGGGCTGGGAAAAGCACGTTGACCTGTTCCCGCGCGAGGGTGTCGAAGCCACCTTCGTGCTCAACGCCGGCGACCCGTTCCGGCTCAACATGATGGAGAAGGTCTACGGTCTGCCCTATGAGGAACTGAAGATGCCCCCGCGCCCGCCGCACCTGATCACCGAACCCAACACAACTCTCGACTGGGGACGACCGCTGCGCAGCGAGCACACCTTCATTACGAGGACTTTTGATTTGGGCGCGGCGGGATCTTAGGGGTCTGCAGGCTATTTCAGTCCCACGAGGGACTTCAGTCCGGCCACTTCCATTGGAGTGAGGTTGCGCCATTCGCCGGGGCGCAGTCCGTTGACCTCGATGTCGGCAAAGGTGATGCGGCGGAGGGACTGGACCGGGTGGCCGACGGTGTCGCACATGCGCTTGACTTCGCGCTTGCGGCCCTCGTGGATGACGAGCCGCACCAGCGAGTTTCCGGAGCGGGTTTCCAGCACTTCGACCCTGGCGGGGGCGGTGGGACCGTCCTCCAGTTCGACGCCCTGCTCCAGCCGCGCGGCCGCCGCGGCATCCATTCTGCCGCGCACCCAGGCGAGATATTCCTTCTCAATGCCGAACTTGGGATGGATCAGGCGGTAGGCCAGTTCGCCGTCGTTGGTCAGCAGGAGCACGCCCTCGGTGTCATAGTCGAGGCGGCCCACGGGGAACAGGCGCGCATCGCTGCTGTGAACGCAGTCGAGCACGGTGCGCCGCCCGTGGGTGTCCCTGGCGGTGGTGACCACATTGCGGGGCTTGTTGAGGACGATGTAGACCTTGTCGTCCGCGCCCGTGCCGAGTTCCCGGCCGTCCACGGCAACGTGGTCCACGGCGGGGTCAACGGACTGGCCCAGGGTGGCGGCGACGCCGTTAACGGTGACACGGCCCTCTGCAATGAGCGTTTCTGAGGCGCGCCGGGAGGCGACGCCGCATTCGGCGAGGTATTTCTGCAGCCGGACCACGGGCTAGTCCAAAATGCGCAGCTCGTCTATGGACGGCAGTTCTTTGAGGCTCTTGAGGCCGAAGGTGGTAAGAAACTCGTCGCTGGTGCGGTAGATCTTGGGCCGTCCGGGCAGGTCGGCCACGCCCGCAATGCGGATGAGCCGCTTGTCCTGCAACTGGTCGAAAGCGTAGGAGACGCTGACGCCGCGGATGGCCTCGACCTCGGCGCGGGTGACGGGCTGCTTGTAGGCGATAATGGCCAGGGTTTCGAGCAGCGACTTGGACATGCGGTTGCTCTTCTTCACCTGGAACAGCCGCCGCACAAAGGGTGCGAACTGGGGCTTGGTCATCAACTGGTAACCGCCGGCGATCTCGCGCAGGGTGTAGGGAAGCGCCTCCTGCACGTCCAGCTCCTCGCGCAACTCCTCCAGCAGCGTGGCCACGATGTCCGGGTCCATGTCGCCCAGTGCCTGGGCCAGCCGGTTCGGGCTGAGCGGCTTGTCGCTCACGAACAGGAGCGCATAGAGCGCCTGGCGCGACTCTTCGCGGCCCAACGTTTCGACGGGCTCCAGCGCCTCGTCGCCGTCCGGCGGGCCTTCTATTTCCTCGAGCGGAATCAGTTCTTCTTCAGACATGATCGGGTCCATCTGCGTGCCCTGCGGCGCGCCGCGGTTACAGTGTCTTGTTCATCACCTTCAGCAGCGGCCGGATGGCCTCCATCAGCATGCTGAACTTTTGCGGTTTGAGCGACTGCTGGCCGTCAGACATGGCGACTTCCGGGTTCGGATGCACCTCCACCACGATGCCGTCGGCGCCCGCCGCAACGGCCGCGCAGGCCATGGGGATGACCAGATCCCAGTGTCCGGCGGCGTGGCTCGGGTCCACAATGATCGGCAGATGGCTGAGTTTGCGGATCACCGGCACCGCCTGGATGTCCAGCGTGTTGCGCGTCTCCGTTTCAAAGGTGCGGATGCCCCGCTCGCAGAGCACCACGTTCTGGTTGCCCTCGGACATGATGTATTCGGCGGACATCAGGAACTCGTTTATCGTGGACATCATGCCCCGCTTGAGCAGCACGGGCTTCTTCACCTTGCCCGCCGCGCGCAGCAGGCCGTAGTTCTGCATGTTGCGCGCGCCGATCTGGATCATGTCCGCGCGTTCGGCCACGACGGCGACCTGCTCGGGCGTGGTGGCCTCGGTGACCACGGGCAGCCCGACGGATTTTCCGGCGGCGCGGAGCAGTTTCAACCCCTCCACTTCCATGCCCTGAAAACTGTAGGGCGAGGTGCGGGGTTTGAACGCGCCGCCGCGCAGCATGGTGGCGCCGGCCTCTTTCACCAGTTGTGCCGACGTGTTTATCTGTTTCTTCGACTCCACCGAGCAGGGCCCGGCCATCACGCAGAAATGGCCGCCGCCGACCTTCGCGGTCCCGCATTCGACAACGGTGTCCTCGCGCTTGACCTCGCGCCCGGCCAGTTTGAACGGCTTGAGGATGGGGAACACCTTCTCGACATGCGACAGCGACTCAAGCGAGGTCAGGCGCTCCTTGCCGCGCTCGTCGCCGACGGCCGCCACGACGGTGCGCTCCACACCGACGATTACATGGGCCTTGTAGCCGAACTCCTCGACCTTACGGACGACGTGCTCGACATCCTCCGGCCTGGACGATGCCATTACAATGATCATGAACGGAAATTCCTGTTGCGTGGAGATGAATCCGCCGTTGGCGGGAGACGAGGAGTATACCGTCCGGCGGGCGAAGAAGGCAAAGCGGCGGCGGCGAGGCAGAACCCGTCTGCCCGGCTTGCCGCATGCCTCATGGCACCCCGCCCCCCGTGTTTTTGCACATATTTACATTTTGTTGACATGGCGGTTGATTTCCGGTAGAATCGAGAAATAATTCTCTACTCATGAGGGTGGTCACTAACAGCATGGAAGGATCGAAACCGCTGAGACCGACTTCGGAGGCAACGCTGCGGCGTTTGCCGGTCTACCACCATCTGCTGCAGAAACGCCTTGTCGCGGGTGTCAAGACCATCTCGTGCAGCCAGATTGCGGAGGAGCTGGGCTGCGACGCCACCCAGATCCGCAAGGACCTGGCCGTGACCGGCATCAAGGGCCGGCCCAAGGTGGGCTATGATCTGGCCGCGCTCATTCTCTCCGTGGAGGCGTTCCTCGGCTGGAGCCGCGTGCGCAAGGCATTCCTGGCGGGAACGGGCCACCTGGGCTCGGCGCTGCTCGGCTACAGCCGCTTCAACCAGTACGGCCTGGACATTGTGGCGGCTTTTGACCGCGACCCAGACCGGGTCGGCACAAAAGTGCACGGGCGCGAAGTGCTTCCGATAAACAAACTGGCCGGCCTGGCCAAGCGCATGCGGGTCGAAGTGGGCATCATTACCGTGCCCGCGCCGGTCGCGCAGGACGTGGCCAATTCCATGGTTGAAGGCGGCATTCGCGCCATATGGAATTTCGCGCCGACCAAGATCAACGTGCCCGCGGGCGTCATCGTGCAAAACGAGGACCTCTATTCGTCCCTGGGCGTGCTCCTGCAAAAACTCAGCGCCGCGCACCGGCTGCGCTGAGGGGCGGCAGGGACGCACACGGACCGACAAGGACGGGGGAATGTCCTGAGGTCTGAGAATTGACCTTTGGGAGGGAAGAAGAGGGCGGTGAAATCGTCCCCGAAGGGGGCGAATGTGAATAGCCACGGGTGAAGCGAAGCGGAACCCGTGGGATACGGACCCGCCCCCCGCCCCGTCCCCGCAGGGGGCGAACGGAACCGGGGCCACATGCGCCGCGCGAACGAAATACGGTCAGGCAGCGACCGGCTTTCGGTTTCAAACGATTACTTCTTGACCAGCCTCAGGTAATCCAGCCCGAACATGTTGCCCGGCTTCGCCTTTTCATTGGCGCCCACCGCCTGCACTTCCAGTTTGTTGTCGCCCTGGGTGAGATCAAACACACCGAGAGACTGCTCGTCCTCCGCCCGGACCTTCGTGCGGTAAAGGTCAATCTGGTCCTGGACGGGCTGTCCGTTGATCGCGAGCTTGTGGATGCCGTAATCCGGGGCCTTGGTGAACCGGCCGATCACCTCGTAGCGGCCAGCCTCGGCCACGGGGAATGCCAGCACCAGTTTGTCGCCAACCTTGCCGTGGCGCCACCACAACTGTTCCATCAGGCTCCACTTGGCCACGCCGTTCTGGACGCTGGCCTCGCCGCCGCCCACGGAGACCACCTTCATCTTCTCCGCCTCCAGGGCACCCTCGACACCCTTCATCTCGGGTACCGCCGGCACACTCAGCAGCGCGGGGTCAATGGCCGGGAAATTGTCCTTCGCCGCGCCGTCGGCATACCAGTAGGCGCACACGGACTGGGCAACCTTCACGTCGGCCCAGTGCCACATTTCCAGGTCAAAGCGGAACGATTTGGTCCAGGGAATTTCATCCATGATGTGGAAACGGCTCACGCAGGTCTGGCCGTAGTTGCCGGGGCCGTCGCAGCGGGGCTGGTTGTGGTAGGCGTTGGTGAACTTCTCGTTGCTGCACCAGGCGTAGCCGAAATAGTCCTCCGTGCCGGTGCCAAAGTGGCTGGGGAAGGTCTCGCCGTCCACGTAGATCTTCTCGTCGCCCTCGCCCCACCAGTCGGGCACGGGGTTGGTGATGTGGAGCATGACGCCCGCGAAACGGCCCCGGCCGCCGTCGGCGGACATGTAGTTCCAGTCGAGCATCGGGCGCGTGGGCAGGTCGCGTACGCCGCGCCACTTGGCGTGGAAGTATAGCGAGTCGGGCTTCCAGGTCCAGGGCGCGGTGAGCACCGCGCCGGACAGCGTGACCGCGGCCTTGGAATGGTTGGTCACGGACAGGACCGCCTTCTGCTGAAAGGGCATGACCCAGTGGCTGTACAGCGTCTTGCCGTCGCCGGCCACGCCGCAGGACAGCGACTGGAACGGGTTGACGCCCGGCGCGGTGCCGAAGAAGATCGGAAGAGCACACGTCTGAACTCCAGTCACGATCAGATCTCG
>CALDSM010000659.1 GCA_937923585.1 uncultured bacterium | reverse complement strand
AGGCGGGTGTTCTGATAGACACCGGTTCCGTTCCGGTTTCATTCGAACAGAAGTCGAGTCTCTTCGCCTCCATCCAAGGCGGGTACGATCCGGAGTTTGTGGAGATTTACGCGCCGGTTGGGTGGAATGACCGGGAGGAACGGCAGCGTTTCTGCAACAAACTCAAGGAACCGCTGATGGAAGTCATTGAACAGCACGGCGCAGCACCGATGGAGACAGGGCCATGAACATCGATCCTTATGATTTTGTGCATTTTACGCTTTACGCGATGGAGAAGGGCATTCAAGGAAAGACCAAACTCCAGAAGACGGTCTATTTTGTGGGTGAACTTTCGGGTTGCCTGGGGGATCTGGGCTATCGCGCGCACTATTACGGCCCCTATTCGGAGGAGGTGGCGTCCGCAGTGGGGCAATTGAAGGCATTAGGTTTTGTTGACGCTTCCAACACCACATGCGGCGCTGACCCGCGGGGGTTTGAGCGCATCCGAACCGATTACCGGCTGAACGAGGACGGCAAGGCTGTTGCCGAGATGAAAGTCCGGAAATATCCTGATCTATGGAACAAGGTCAGCCGCGCTGTAACGCGCTTTGAGGAAAAGGGTGACCGGGACTATATAAGACTCTCCATTGCCGCTAAGACGCATTTTATGCGCGGCAAGAAAAGGGGACCCGCCACGGAACAGGAATTGTGTGAATTCGCCAATAAATACGGCTGGAAAGTCACCCCCCATCAGGTAAAAGAGGCGGCGGAATACCTGGAGTCGCTGCGTCTTGTGAAGGTTGCGAAGCAATAAAGGCCTGCGTCTTACCCTCCATGGCATCCGACTCCCAGCAAATCGTCAACAAAGCGTGGAACTTTGCCCACGTCCTTCGGGACGATGGGCTTTCGTATATGGCCTACACGGAACAGATCACGTTCATGCTGTTCCTGAAGATGGCCGACGAATACACCCGCCCGCCGTATAACCGCAAGCCGATTGTGCCGCCCGAACTGGGCTGGCCGAGCCTCCTGAAAAAGGAGGGCGAGGCGCTGGAATCGCACTACCGGCACATCCTGGAGGAACTGTCAAAGAAGCCGGGCATGCTGGGCGAAATCTTCAAGAAGTCGCGCATGGAGATCCAAAATCCGGCCACGCTGAAACGGCTCATTACCGACCTGATCGGCACCGAGCAATGGACCGGCATGGAAGCCGACGTGAAGGGCGACATCTACGAGGGCCTGCTGGCGCGAAGCGCCGCGGAGTCGCCCAAGGGGGCTGGCCAGTATTTCACGCCGCGCGAACTGATCAAGGCCATTGTGGACGTGGTGCGGCCCGCGCCGGAAGACACCGTGTGTGACCCGGCCTGCGGCACGGGCGGTTTTCTGCTCGCGGCGCACAGATACGTCCTCGATCATCACAAGAAGCTCGATCCCGACCAGAAAAGGCATCTGAAACACGGATTTGTGCTGGGCAACGAACTGGTTGCGGCCACGGCGCGGTTGTGCATCATGAACCTTTTCCTGCACGGGGTGGACGCCGATCCCTGTCCAATCCGAAGTGGAGTGGACAGCCTTGCCAGCGATCCGGGCGACCGGTGCAGCCTGATTCTGACCAATCCGCCTTTCGGCAAGAAAAGCAGCATTTCCATTGTCAATGAAGAGGGCGATCTGGAAAAGGAAGAGCATGCCTACGAGCGCCCCGACTTTTGGGTGTCCACGAAGAACAAGCAACTGAACTTCGTTCAACACGTCAAGACCCTGCTCAAGATTAATGGGCGTTGCGCCATTGTGGTACCCGACAACGTCTTGTTTGAGGGCGGTGCGGGCGAGACGGTTCGCCGCAACTTACTGCAGCAGTACGACGTCCACACGCTGTTGCGCCTGCCCACGGGTATCTTCTACGCGCAGGGCGTCAAGGCCAATGTGCTGTTCTTTGACGCCCGACCCGCGCGCAAAGAGCCTTGGACGGAAAGTCTCTGGGTGTACGACCTGCGCACGAACATGCACTTCACGCTCAAGGAACGCCCGCTCGCACGGGCCGACCTCGATGAATTCGTCGAATGCTACGGCCCGAAGGACCGGCGCAAGCGCAAGGAAACCTGGAGCGAAACCACTCCGGAGGGCCGCTGGCGGCGCTACGCCTACGCGGAACTCATCAAGCGGGACAAGGTCAGCCTGGATATCAACTGGATTCCAGACAAGAGCATATCGGACAATAGCGACCTTCCGGAACCGGCAGTGCTGGCCCGGGAGATTGCCGAGGATCTGCAAACGGCCTTGGCGCAGTTCTCCGCCATCGCGGACGAATTAGAAGGCTAATTACATGCCGGGGTTCAGCCCCGGCCAGGCAAAGCGGCGGCATGGTCGCCGCACTCACTATGGAGCGATCTTTGATCATGGCAGAGAAGTTGCGTTTCCTGATTCCCGACGGCTATTCGATTGAAAGCAGGCAGCAGTTTGATTCGGTCGGCATGACGCTGGCGGGCGAGCTCTACGGGCAACTGCTCGTGAAGCGCCTGCCGGGTGCCGAGTACGACACCTGGTTCAGCAGCGATCCCGGCGCGGTGCCGCCGACGGACGAGCAGCTTTCCGGTTATGCCGGGGTCATCTGGCCGGGCTGCAACCTGACCATCTACCACAACGACGACCCGCGCGTGCAGGCGCACAAGGATCTGTCGCTGCGCGCCTATGAGGCGGGCATTCCGCAGTTTGGAAGCTGCTGGGGCATCCAGTTGGCGTGCTGGGTGGCGGGCGGCAACGTCTCGGCGCACCCGCGGGGCCGCGAGATGGGCATTGCCACGAAGATCATGCTCACCGAGCAGGGCCTGAAGCACCCGATGATGAGGGACAAGCCGGTGGTCTATTCGCACTTCGTGAGCCATGACGACCAGGTGGTGGACCTGCCCGAGGGCGCGACGCTGCTGGCGGGCAACGACTGGAGCGTGGTGCAGGCAGTCGCGGTGAGGTTCAAGAAGGGCGTGTTCTGGGGCACCCAGTACCACCCCGAATACAACCTGCACGAGGTGGCCCGGCTCATCCTCGCCCGCGAGGAGCGGCTCATCAAGCAGGGCTGGTTCAAGGACCACGACGACATGGTCGCCTACGTGAACAACTTCGAGGCGGTGCATGCAGACCCGACGCTCAAGCACGTCCGCTGGCAGCTCAAGATTGACGACAGCATCGTCGAGGACGATCTCCGCGAATGCGAGTTCATCAACTGGATTCACAGCGCGGTCTTGGGCGAGTACTAAGCCGAATGGTCATGTGGGACAGACGCCCTCGCCTGTCGTGATTCGGGATTGCCCGCGGATCGACAGCCGGGGTCGGCTGTCCCACATTTTCGTCCCATCCCTTCGCTGCGCTGTTTACGGTTCGCGGACGACGCGGAAGCCGATTCTTGCGCTGATTTCTTTCGCCGGGCGGCCGAGCCGCACCGTGGGACGGGTAAAGGTCGCGGGCTGGTTCACTGAACCGCCGCGGATCACGCGCAGGTCGTCCTCCCCGCCGGGGTCGTCGCCGTAAGTGTCGGCGCACCATTCCCACGCGTTGCCCAGCATGTCGCACAACCCCCAGGCATTGGGCTTCCTGGCCGCCGCGGGCTGCAGTTTGCCGTCGGGGGTGGTGCCCCGGTACCAGGCATATTCGTCCAGCCCGGCGGGGTCATCGCCAAAGGGGAACAGCGTTGTCGAACCGGCGCGGCAGGCATATTCCCATTCGTTCTCCGTGGGCAGCCTGCAGGGCGGTTCTCCCTCCGCCGCCAGGCCTTTGGCAAACGCCTCCGCGTCCTTCCATGAAATCCATGTGACGGGCACATCCAGTTGATCGTCGGCCTGGTTTTCCACCCACGGTCTGCTGTCCATCACCCGGCTCCATTGACGGCGGGTGATCTCAGTCTTGCTCATCCAAAAGCCCCGCGCAAAGCGCGCCTCAGGGCGTGCCGCCTCGTCGGAGAACCATTCCTCGCGCCCGCCAATCGTGGTAACCACACGCTTCCCGCCGTCCTTGAGGCCCGGAACATACGAACCCGCAGGCACCCAGACGAACTCAATGTCATGATACGCATTGACGGTGCCCGCCGCGGGGGCATTCTTGTCCTCCACGCCGGACGGCGCACCGGGCTTGCCCGCTGTTTCCGTTCCTTCAGCCTGTGCCGCGGGCGGCATTCCCGGCGTGGCGGACTGTGCGGCGGGCGGCATACCGGGGGTGGCCGTCTGGGCCATCGGAGGCATGGACGGTGTCTGACCGTCGGGAGCGGCAAGCGCGACGGAACACAGGATTGCCGCGGCCACAAGCACCGTTGAAGAAACCAAGCGGATCATCCCCTGCCCCCCACCCGCGACAGGCGCACGGCGTGCCACACCACCCTGCTGTCGGGCAGCATGCCGAAAATCGCATGCGGACTGACCACAACCGTGCCGGCCTGCTCCAGCGTGAACTGGCGCGAATAGCGCTTCGCCTGCCCCGCACCGGGCAGAATGGTGATGAAGTCGTCGTCTATGGGCGCGAGAGTGCCGTTGTCCGACTGGCCCCATATTCCCAACGCCACCGCGCCGCCGGTGCTGCCGGAAGCCAGTGCCTCCAGTTCATAGGTGCCCGGGGACAATTTGCCCGCCTCCAGCCGCATGCGGGCGCCGATCGCATCGGGGGCTTCGGGGCGCTGCCAGACTTGGGCAAGGCCGTTGCCCCGCTCCAGTTTCGACGCGCCGGGGTCAGGCGGCATCACCCCCTGCGGCGCGGGCGCACCGGCCCACCAGTCCTCGAAGTCCCCGCCGGGCAACAGATTCTGTCCGGCTTCCTTCCGGGCCTTTTCCTCAACCCGCTCCACCAGCACCAGACGCATGGTTCCCGGTGCGGGCATATTCCCGTCTTGTGAGACCGTTCTGGAACCGAACGCGCGCACCACCATGGCGGCAATCACCAGGAGAATCAGGCATGCCCCCGCAATGGCCCAGACGCGCGCATCGCCCGGTACCTTTATCTTCGCAAGGGATGTCTTCCAGTTCGGCACTTTCATCGTGTCTTCTTCATCAGAAACAACGCACTCCCATGCCTTCCCAAGCGACAGGGTACCCCATGCATTTCAGGCAATGCAACGACAGGCCGACAGGGGTATTATCGCCTTCACGGGAATAGAGGGCATTCCCATTGAGGCGCACGGTATCCGATGTGTTTCAAACGATACGGAGTGTTTCCAGCCTCTGCATTTCGTTCCATCTCCACTCAGGTGGAGCATCCTCCAGATATTGTGGTGGAATGGTGTGGATAACGGCGGTATTGCGGTGGATAACTTGGGGGAAAAGGCTGTCTTTGGAGGGAGTCCCATGCTTTTGGCAATCTTCCGCCATGGCCTCCTTCTTCCGGAACGGATATTTAAATTGCTGCGCCTAAACGGTTTACCAAGTCTGGGCTAAGCAAAATATCTTAGCCGCGATTCTCGAAAATCTACGTTTCAAGCCTGTGCGCGGCTGTGGATAACTTCTGGATAACCTGTTCGCAACCCGATAACAACATATGGTGTTTGGGAGTGCCGCGGTGATTCATTCGGTAATATCGAGACCCACAATGTTGATGTAATGGTCCTTGGAGTCGGCGGACTTCTCACCGGTCGCCCTGATGCTGAGTCGGTGCTTTCCCGGTGCCAGGCCGGCGCGCCGCCATTCGAAGGGCAATCCGCGCCCGGGACCGTACAGGTCCAGTGTGTCCACCACTTCTCCATCCAGGTGAAGCTCGGCGTGTCCGGCGTCGTCAAAGCGCTGGGCAATCAGGCGAACCGCCGTGCCCTCGAATTCCGCCTCAGCCGAACAGCCAGCCTCCCGGGTGAATCTGAACGTGCCGTTTTCGTTCCATGCGCCGGTGAATTTCATGTCCCGATACGCCATACGGCGCGGAAGCGTGGGGTCGAGATAAAGCGTGTGGGGCTCCCCCTCGCGGTACGCATAGAAGGGCCGTGCGGTCACGTGGGATGCGTCTTTCATGCGCCAGGCCAGCGCCTCCCCTGCAATGCGTTCCAAGAGCGCACCCGGCTCCCCCGCAGCCAGTGCCTCCATGTTCTTGCGGTCAATGCCGCGAAACGCCAGTGTTACCGGGCCAAAGCACAGGGCAAAGGGCCAGCCGGCTTCCCTGCGCAGAGACACCGAGCGGAAATACATGGACAGCCGGATCTCGACCCGGTCGCCGTCGCGCCACTCGCGTTCGAGCACCACCCAATGTTTCGTATCGGGCGCGGCGTCCGCGCGCGCGCCGTTGACCGAGACAATCATCGGCGACGACAGCCATTCGGGCGCGCGCAGTTTCAGCGCGAAATGCTGGGGCTTGTCCATGGAGAATGCGAGTGTCGTGTTCTTGTCTTCGGGAAAACGCGTTTCCTGGGTCACACGCACCGTCCCCCCCGCCCGTTTCCAGTGGACGCTCGACGGCAGATACAGGTTTGCACAGAGTGAATCCTGATCATGGAAGAAGGCCAGGCGGTTGAATTCGGCCGCAGCCATGGGCCGTGTGCCCGTGCAGCAGGTCCAGCCTTCGGGATGGTTCCGCTTGTCGCCGCCGTGGGGGTTGTAGTCGGAGTAGTAAAAAACACGGCCGTCTGCCGTCATCGGAATGCTCGCGCCGATGCCGTTCACGGCCAACTGTTCCACCCAGTCCCCGTAGCGCGCATCGCCGGTGAACTGAACCAGATACTTGCAGAGCTTGAACACCGCCCAGGTGCCGCACTGCGTCTCGAAGGTGTTATG
>CALDSM010000658.1 GCA_937923585.1 uncultured bacterium | reverse complement strand
CGTGGCCGGGCCGGTGCGTGTGATGGTCGGGGCCACCCGGTCCGCCACCACCACCCTCCTCGAAACGGCGGCGGCATGGTTGCCGGCGGCATCCTGCACCTCGTAACGCACCGTGTAGGTGCCGAGAGCGGCCGTGTTCACCGGGTTGGTGACCACGATGTTGCCCGTCAAATCGCCCGCGCAGGCGTCTGCTGCCGTTGCGCCGGCGTCCGTGTAGGTGCTCGCGCATTCCGCCGTGACCGCCGCCAAACCCGTGAGTGTCATGGCGGGCGGCGCCGTGTCGGTGACGGTCACCGTGCGCGTCACCTCAATGGCGCTGTTGCCGGACGGGTCCTTCACGTTGTACCGCACGGTGTAGGTGCCGGGCACTCTCGCGTTCACGGGATTGGTGACCGCAATACTTCCAGTCAGATCGCCCGCGCAGGCGTCCGCTGCCGTTGCGCCGGCGTCCGTGTAGGTGCCGACGCATTCCACCGTGACCGATGCCGACCCGGCAAGCATTATGACCGGTGCCACCGTGTCCTTTACGGTCACCGTGCGCGTCACCTCGGTGGCGCTGTTGTTAGACGGATCTTGCACGTTGTAGCGAACCGTGTAGATGCCGGGCAGCGCCGTGTTCACCGTGTTGTCGGCCGCAATGCTTCCAGTGAGGCCGCCCGCGCAGGCGTCCGTCGCGGTCGCCCCCGCATCCGTGTAGTCCGCGCCGCACTCCACGGTGACCGATGCCGAACCGACGAGGGAAATGACCGGCGCTGCCGTGTCCGTGACGGTCACCGTGCGCGTCACCTCGGCGGCGCTGTTGTTCGAGGGGTCGTCAAGGCTGTAGCGCACGGTGTAGATGCCGGGCATCGCCGTGTCCACCGGGTTGCTGATTGTGATGCTGCCCGTCAGACTGCCCGCGCAGGTGTCTGTCGCCGAAGCGCCCGCATCCGTGTATCGCGCGCCGCACTCCACCGTGACCGATTCCGAACCAACGAGGGAAATGACCGGCGCTGCCGTGTCCGTGACGGTAACCACGCGAGTCACCTCGGCGGCGCTGTTGTTCGAGGGGTCGTCAAGGTTGTAGCGCACGGTGTAGATGCCGGGCATCGCCGTGTCCACCGGGTTGCTGACTGTGATGCTGCCCGTCAGACTGCCGGCGCAGGTGTCCGTCGCCGTCGCACCCGCATCCGTGTAGTTCGCGCCGCACTCCGCGGTGACCGATGCCGGACCGGTGAGCGTTATGATTGGTGCTGTCGTGTCCGTGACGATTACGGTTCGTATGACCTCGGCGGCAGTGTTGTTTGACGGATCCTGAACGCCGTAGCGGATGGTGTAGGTGCCGGGTGTTGCCGTGTCCACCGGGTTGGCGGTCACGATGCTCCCCGTCAGGTTGCCCGCGCAGGCGTCCGAGACCGTCGCGCCCGCATCCGCATAGGTGCCCTTGCACTCCACCCATACCGAAGCCGAACCGGTGAGCGCTATAATCGGCGGCGCGGTGTCCATGACAGTCACCGTCCGCGTGACTTCCGCGGCGCTGTTGTCCGACGGATCTTGCACGTTGTAGCGGACCGTGTAGGTGCCGGGCGTCGCCGTGTCCACCGCACCGGTGACCGCAACGCTTCCAGTCAGATTGCCCGCGCAGGCATCGGTTGCCGTGGCCCCCGCGTCTGTGTAGGCACCGCCGCATTCCGCCGTAACCGCCGCCAAGCCGGTGAGCGTCATGGCGGGCGGCACCGTGTCGTTGACAGTCACCGTCCGCGTGACTTCCGCGGCCCTGTTGTCCGACGGATCTTGCACGTTGTAGCGGACCGTGTAGGTGCCGGGCGTCGCCGTGTCCACCGCACCGGTGACCGCAACGCTTCCAGTCAGATTGCCCGCGCAGGCATCGGTTGCCGTGGCCCCCGCGTCTGTGTAGGCACCGCCGCATTCCACCGTGACCGACGGCGTCCCGTTGATCGACAGGGACGGCGGAGCCGTGTCCGTGACGGTTACGGTCCGGGAGGCCTCGGCAGCGCCGTTGCCGGATGGGTCCGTCACGTTGTAGCGCACGGTGTAGATGCCCGGCGCGGCCGGGTCCACCGGATTGAAAACCGCGATGCTTTCCGTCAAATCACCGGCGCAGGTGTCCGTGGCCGTCGCGCCTGCATCCGTGTACGTGCCGCCGCATTCCACCGTGACGGATGCGGAACCGCCAGGCAAAATGACCGGCGGTGTTGCATCGGTTACGGTCACCGTCCGCGTGACTTCCGCGGCGGTGTTGTTCGACGGATCTTGCACGTTGTAGCGGACCGTGTGGGTGCCGGGCGTTGACGTGTCCACCGCACCGGTGACCACAACGTTTCCGGTCAGATTGCCCGCGCAGGCGTCCATCGCCGTCGCACCGGGTTCTCCGTAGGTGCCTCCGCATTCCACGGTCAGTTCGGCGGAACCGTTCAGCGCGATTGTCGGCGGGTCCACGTCCTGCACCAGCAGCGTGCCTGTGGTGCCCCCGTGGTAATTCGTGTCCATGACCGTGGCGACGACGGCATAGCTGCCCAGCGCGCTTGGCGCGGTGGAGGAACCGTCATAGGTAACGTCCACCGCCAACCCCGGCGGTGTGGTGGACACGGCAACCGGTTTCCCGGCACCGTCGCAGTCTTGGACAAGGTTGTCCAGCGTGACGGTGGCCGTTGCCTTGGAAATCGTGAGGTAGGCGCAGATGTAGGTGATGGTGTACTGCCGGGGGGCGGTCAGAGTACCCTGGGTGATGGCATAGGCACCCACTGTTTCGCCCGGTTCGCGGGCCAACGCACCGTTCAGCACGTCGCCGGATTCCAGCGCGCCGGAGGTAATTTCGTAGGTCAGTGCCGGGTCGGCGGTGCCGTAGACCTTGGTCTTGGCGTCTGCCGTGACCGTGATGTGAACGGGGACAAACCACTTGGCATAGAGTGTATGGTCGGCCATGACCGTTACCGTCGTTGCGGCGGTCACCTCCGTGCCCTCGCCGCCGGGGCCGGTCCACCATCCGCCGAAATTGAAGCCCTCCCGTGCGGGCGTGGGAAGACTGCCGTAGACCGCGGTGTACGTTGCGCTCATGCTGGAAGGCGACACCGTGCCGCCCTGGGCGTCAAGGGTCACGGTGTAGCTGTTTGGGGCAAATACCGCCTGCACCGCGTGACCGTTTCGGTCCAAGGTAAGATCTTGATTGTCGTTCTTCAGTCCCGCATTGAACGTGTACGTCGGGCTGGTGGCGCCGGCAAGGTCCGCGAAGTTGTCGGGGCTGGCGCCCAGCGCGGCGGTCTTTGCCTGCCACTTTGCGAAATGATAACCCGCCGCCGGCACTGCCGTGATGTTCACGGCCGTGTTATAGTCATAGTTGCCGTCGGCCCAGGCGGGGCCTTCGGCCGTGGCTCCGTTCCTGACCATTCCGCCCAAACCCGCCGTCGCGGCCACACGGTAGGAAGGTTTGTAGGCCGCCGCGCAGGTATTCCACCTCCCGGTGCTGGAAAGCGTGTAGGCCATGGCCTTGTTGGCCGACGTCGCCAGGCGGAACAAACCGGTGGAGTATCTTCGGTTGTTAAGGCTGAACGACGTAAAAACATTCGTCTGGCCGGCGTTTGGCGTCAATGTCAGGGAAGCGTTGCCTCCGGAACAGCCGTCCACGACCATGTAGTCCTCGGGAATGGGGCCGTTCAGCAAATTCCCCGTGTTCGCGACGGTGCCGCTGCCCGTGCCGCTGTTCGCGTTCGCGCCATATAACGTGGCGGAGCGTGGATAGGCCTGGTCTATATTGCCCAGACAGGTGACCGCCGCCTGCTTCTTGTCAACGTTGGTCTGGTAGGTCACTGACAGCGCAGCCGTTTGGTTGACCTCCGAATCGCCGATCACCGCATAGAACTGTTCCACACTAAGCCCGTTGACGGTGCCAATAAGGAGAATGGCCCCTTCCGCCTTGGTAAAGGTTATGCCATTCCACACCGGCAGCGTGGAGGAGGAAACGAGCGCAAGATTGTAGGTGCCTGTCGATGCCCTGTACGTTGAAGTCGTAAGGACCAAGACACGGTTTGTTCCTTTTGGTGCCGTGTATACGCCCGATTCCGCCGTCCGGGCCGTGCCGCTGGCAAAGACTTCGACAGCCGTGCTCGTTGGGGAAGGCAGCATCTGTGGCGCCGCAACCGCGGACTCGGAAAGGAGGATGCCGCACAGGCAGACCAACAGAACAGTGAGAGAGTGAGCAAACGGAGGGCAATGGTGCCTTGCCGGAGGTTCTCCGATGAATCCGAATGCCTTCGCCCCCAGCCCGGTCACACGGTCTTGACGCATAGCCGCAACCCTCCATTGCGGAGAAGTCCTCAACCGCGCAACGAGCCATAGCCCATGACTCGCCGGCACCGCGCAAACTCCCCGGTTGCTTGTCACGACTATCATATATATGAATTGCTTACCCGTCAAGCATAATTCTTATCCATAATTCTTACCCTAACCGTCTATCCGGGCAAGTGAGAAATAGGGAAACGCCGCGTTGGCAAGCCGCACCGACAGAACGCGGGTCCGGTTGTTGCCCTTTCCAAGCACGCCCAAGCGATGGGTCTGTTTGACAAAGCGGAGCTCCTCTGGCTGGGTCAAGGAGCGGCGGCGGGGCCAGCTTCGCCATGCGTTTGAGTCCCAAGGGGTCCGGAAGGCAACCCTGGACTGCGATGCGACCTTGTTTTTGCCCATGGCCCAGCGGCCGTAGCGCAGTTACAAGGGCAGGCGGGCATGGTTTCCCATGCTTACTAACGCTTTAGTATTCCGCCGCGGCCCTGGGTGAGGAAGATGCCCTGCATGTTCATGCGCAGCTCGTCCGGGTTGTCGGAGGCGACCATGGCGTCGTCCTCGCGGATGAGCCGCTGCTTGAGCAGCATGGCGAGGCTCATGTTGAAGGACTGCATGCCCGCCTCGCCGCCGCCGGAAATGGCGTTGGG
>CALDSM010000657.1 GCA_937923585.1 uncultured bacterium | reverse complement strand
TCGGAGGAGTACCACGTGTCCGAGTCGCTGCCGAAACCGAACACTGCCCGCATGCGCTGACCGCCCCGCTTGTCCGGGGCCTCCAGTATCCACTGGTAATCGTTGTTGGAGGCGTACTTTTTGTCCACCAGAAAGGAATGGCCGTATTCTGCGGGCCGTTCACTGGGGCAAATCCACATTTCGATACTGAAGGCGCCCTTCGGCGACAGGGCCGGTGCATTGGGCACGACCACCGCGTGGGGCTTGTCCTCCACCGGCCATCCGGGAAAGGACTGGATGCACGCGCCGAAGCGCCCCCCGGCGTTTCGTGAAGCACCAGTCAGTGTGCCGTCGTGCTTCTTGCCGGACACATCCGAGACCGCATCGCCCGCTTCATCGAAGTTCCAGAATGCAACGACGCGGCTGCCCGAGGCGTCATTACCGGCATAGGCGCCTTCCCAGGGCTCCGCGGATTCGGCAAAGACGGGATGGCTGCAGGCAAGGAAAAGAACAAGCGTGGACAAGAAAGTGCCGCAACGCATGGTATGGCCCTCCGGTGAGCGTGACATGGACACGCACGAATACTTCTGAAACGGATTCTAGGTGTTCCGGTGCGTTGCCTTCAATTCAGGGTTGTGAGGGTAGATGCGTGAGCCGCAATCAGTGTTCAGCAAGCCGGGTTTCCGTTCTCAAAGGCAAGTAGTCGGCCAGGTAACTGAAGAAGACACGGGCCTTGAGCTCGATTGCGGTGTTTCTCATGTGAACCATGTCCCGAAACAGACCTCTTCCCCCCACAAGACAATCCGCCACGGGCACGCACAAGATGCCCCGTTCTCTGCACAAGGACTGAAGCTGGCGGTTATAGATGCCCACCATCTCGCTGTACACGGGGAGCGTGAGATAGTCGTCCGCCCAAGTGTGCGTGCTTAGCCAGTATCGCCGTGTGGTCCAGTCAAAATAGTCCCGCTCGTCCCTGGTCAAGTGCGCCATGTCGGGCGTAACCAGTGTGGAGAAGACCACGTCCACATTGTGGCAGCGATAAACATCCGCCTGGACCCGCAGATTCTTTATTGCCGTCTCGCGAATGGCTTCCCTGAGGATGTCGTGTTCGGGAAACATCAGCCGGTTGAACCAGTACTGGAAGAAGCAAGAACGCGACAAGACATGCATGTACGGGGATTTGTCAATGTGGGAAAACGCGGAGATGGTGTATCTGAGGTCATTTACGCCTTCATACAAGATGACCATGTCGGGTTCCAGCGCCAGGTAATCGGCCAGTCGGGAGAGGTGGACTTCCGTTGTGGTACCCCCGGTTCCGCAGTTGACCACTTCAAAGACGGGTTGGGCGAAATGATATCTCAGAAGTTTCTCGAGAACGGCGGGATACGTTCGATCGTCGGAAGGGCCCTCTTCGGTGGTGCTTGCCCCGATGCACAGAATCCGAAACACCCCGTCCGGTTTCGGGATGGACACATCCCTGCCACGAAAACCGCGATTGTTGGTGTTCATGGGATAACCGGTGCAGGAGGACACGTTTCGCAGGTTCAGTTTGTATGCCTTGTGGTCCAATCTGTATATCGAGTCGGCCGGAGCCTCCTCGGTTTCCTCGTGGGACGAAGTGAAGGTATACACGGTGGATGGTCTGTCCCCGGCAAGCACGCCGGTGAGCAGTGTTCCGTCGTTCATTGTTACCGTCTGGGAACCGGACCGCAGCACATCGTCTACCAAGTTCCGCGTCAGCTTTAAATCGTCCTGCGGCAGGCGCGCGAACAACTCTGCCACCCGTCTCTTCTTAAATATGCCGGCGAATATTTTGGAGCTTCCCCATGCTTGCAGGGGATCTTCCTGGTGCGACCACGCGACCACCGTCAAAGCCTGAAGCCTAGCGAACAATTCGCGTTCCCATTTGCCCAAATCGCTGAAATGGGAAAGCATCTCGAGGTCCGGCGCCCCTTTGGCTTGCGGCTTGTCCGAATAGGTGTCCGGCGGGACCCATTTGCCGATAAGACTGCAATCCCGGTTGTTCCGGGTGTCTGCGACGGCCTTAGGAAGGGGCGGAAGCCCGGAATCCACCTGAATAGCGGCCAGGGAGGCAATGCTGGAAGCCGGTGTCGTATCCAGTTCTCTTCCGTGAATAATCAGGGCATTTGTGGTCTCAATACGGTAGATGACCACTTTCGTAAAGGCTTCCAAGGCGAGCATTGAGGTGACCAGCCAAAGGCACGCGAAGGAGCACCAAAGCGGAACTTTGAGGAGACGGCCAGTTACAATTCTTGCGTCTTCCCTCTGCATGTGGTGGCACCGATTCCTGTATTATGCGCCGGTTTTTATCGCCTTTATTATTGTGGCACAGGCGGGTATGGTTGTCAATGTTGATGGATGCCGGGTTAACCTGTTGTTTCTGAAGCATATGCGCAGTATTTTGTGTGGTGGGTCCAATACACGAGGTCAGAGCGGAATCTATCGCGTTTGATGGGCAACGCTTTAACGTTGTGCGGGGCCGTTGCGCAGAGGGGGACGATGTCTTGGAAACCGTCACCGTCAGCGAGCACGGAGCGATTTCGGGGCTGATCTGGGATGATTAGATATTGCGATGCTGTCCCCGCCCGAGTCAGTTTTCATCCCATCTTTGCCAGCGCATGCTGAAACGTACACTCCCGCCGCGATTGCGGTGGGACGGCACAGAGGCGTTTGCTAAAAGGCCGAAACCGGTGTCCGCGCCTAACCGAAATGCTTCTTTGTGTAAACCTTGAGCAGGGCTTCCGCCTCTTCCTTGCATTGGCCGCAGACCGTGCTCATCTTGGTCTTTTCCTGGAGTTCCAGCAGCGTGCGCGCGCCCTCCAGAATGGCATCCTCAATCTCGTGATCCGTCACGTTCATGCATTTGCAGACAACGCGGGACTCTTCACGGATGACCTTGTCAGGTCGCCCGATACGGGTGTAATAGTCATTGATGGCGGCCCGGAGGGCTTTGTCGCCCAGGACGGAACAGTGAATTTTGTGGTCTGGAAGCTGGCCAAGCGCCCCGGCGATCTGTTTGGGGCCCACGTTGAACGCCTCGTCGAGCGGCATTCCCGTCACAATTTCGGACATGACAGACGTGCTGGCAATGGCACTGGCGCATCCATAGGTTTTCCACTTGCAGTCGGCAATCGTCCCCTTTTCCGCGTCCACCTTTATCACGACGAGCATCTCGTCGCCGCACTGGACGTTGCCCACCATGCCGCGCCCGTCTTCCTGATAGTCCTCATCCTTCAGGACGTTCCTCGGATTCATGAAGTGATCTTTTACCGTATCGGTGTATGCCCAAGACTGGTGTGAGCTCAAGAACTATCTCCTTTTATAAGCGGTTGACATGTCCCGAATCTTCCCTATCACGCCGGGCAGCCTGTCGAGAACGTAATCCACATCTTCCATGGTGTTTTCTCGGCCAAGACTCATTCTTACCGACCCGTGAGCCCGCTCTACAGGGACGCCGGTCGCCATGAGCACATGGGACGGGTCCAGCGAGCCGGAAGCGCAGGCGGAACCGGTCGAAACGGCTATCCCCTCCAGGTCGAGGTACAGGAGTATGCTTTCACCCTCGGCACCCTCGAAGGAAACGTTCAACGTGCCCGCGAGACAGTCCGTTGGGTGGCCGTTGAACGAAACGTCCGGAATTTGGTCCTCTATTCCTTTCTTGAGCGCCTGTTTTAGTGCACCGACCCGCACGGTCTCCCCGGCCATCTCCAGTGAGCGCAGTTCGGTGGCCTTGCCCAGACCCACGATGCCGAGGGTGTTCTCCGTGCCTGCGCGGCGGCCCCGTTCCTGGTGACCGCCGTGAATCAGCGGACAGAACTGCACGCCCCGCCGCACGTACAGCGCCCCGATGCCCTTGGGGCCGTAAACCTTGTGCGCGGATACGGTCAGGAAGTCAACCCCAAGCTCCTTTACGTTCATCGGGATCTTACCGAACGCCTGCACCGCGTCGCCGAGGGC
>CALDSM010000656.1 GCA_937923585.1 uncultured bacterium | reverse complement strand
TGGTAGAAATAGCGGAACAGCGCCGAAGGCCCCGTGTGCCGCGTGCTTTCGCCCTTGGAATAGCGCAGGTTCTCGACAAAACGCCGCGCGCCGTCGGCCATGTCAGTCACGGCCTCGGGGTCGTAGTGAATGAATACGCCGTGGTCCGTGTAGATGGGCCGGTGCTTGGCGAAGATGCCGCCGTAGGGTCGGGTGCGCGCGGCCATGTCGGACCAGAAGCCCTTGTAAACGAAGTGCTGCCAGTAGTAATACCCGCCGTCGTTCTCGTGCGCCTGTTTGCCGTGGAAGAAGGGAGAATCGAGCACCTTCAAGGTCGGGTTGATGTCTTTCCCGGCCAGCGTGCGGCCCTCCACCTGCCACGCGAAGGGCACTTGTAGGTCCTCCATCAGGTCCAGGTATTGTTTCAACTTATCGTCCGGCTGCTTGCGAACGCCGCTCCACTGGTAGGACGGGCGGAACTGGAAGAAGTTGCCCATCCGCTGCCCCAAGTACCACTTGAGATACTCGGCAAAATACGGGTCGTTCGTGTCCACATAAATGTCGTCGCCGACAGACAGGCAGACGCCGTCGTCCGCCTTATCCACGATCTGGCCCAGCGCCACCGTTTCTTCGCGGGTGCCGTCCGACAGTGTCACCACGGCGTTGGCGTCCGCGGCAACCGCGCGGAACTTCAGCACGTGCAGACCCGTGTCGGCAAAGCCAACTTCACGCTTCTCCGTGCGGATGGTCTCGGGTGCCTTTATGGAAAGCGTTACGTCGGACGTGTTCGTTTCCACGAGCACCCCGAAATCGCGGCCCGCTGCAATAAACCGCGGCGAATGCACAATCTCAAAGGCGCGGCAGGGCGTTTCAACGAGTTCCACGGAACGGATCTCATACGGAAATCCGGCCGTGATGGGATCCTTGACAAGCGTCAGCCGCAACGGACAGGAACCGCTCAGGTCCTTCGGCAGTGGAATGAAGAAATCGGCCACGTTGGAGGCGCGGTCAAACACGGCCTGTTCAAACAGCGTCTTGCCGTTGAAGGACAGGTTCCAGACCGGCCAGTTTCGCGTGGCCAGATTGCAGCCCACCCAGTAGTTGAACTTGTCCGGGCGCTCCTCTTCACGGCTGAAAGGCAGCTTGATGGCGGCAATGTTGTGCGGCATGAGTTGCAGCCCCTCCACCCAGCACTCGCCGCCGAACCGCTGCCCGCCCACAATGACCACCGCCGCCGCGACCTTCTCCGGAAGGGAGAAGAGCTGCCGCACCTCGGCAAAAGGCCCGTCCCCGGCGGGAATGGCCATGAACAGCCGCTGGTCGGGCGTGTCATAGACATCATCCCGGTGCCGGCCCTCCTTCTCGAAAAAGAGCTCCACTTCCACGCCAAAATTGAGGGGTTCCGGCACGGCGAAGTTCCGCCGTTTGACGTCCACGCTGACGGTGAAAGGGCCGGGCGGCAGCAGACCGCCGTTGACCCGCAGATAGGCCTTGCGCTCGAAGTCCTCGTTGTTCCCCTTGAGGTACAGCGAGTACATGTCCTTGTCCACGTTGACCGCGTCGAGCGAATCGTCAATGAGGTATTCGAACTGGCGAAACAGCTCCTCGCCGCGCTCCTTGAAACGTCCCGGCATCGCCGTGCCGCCGACCACCCGCAAATACTTGTGCGTGGGCATAACCGCATCAAAGGAGGCCGTCACGTCAAGATGGTCACCCGGCGCGAGCGCCAGCGGCTCCTTCGGGTTCTCCGTCTGAAACAGCGCGGCACGCTGTTCCTCGGCATGCAGATTCATGGCCATCACTCCGAACACGGCGGCAAAGAAGCATGTCATGGACTTCATCATTTCGGCTCACTTTCCGGAACAATTGACGATCTATTGGGTTGCACAGAAGTGATGCACAGAGAAATTGATTATGTGGGAGCGGGCGGGGTGTGTCAAATGAATTTGCAGTGGGTCCACTGCTTGGAACAGGTCCACATCCCCCTAAATCCCCCTTCAAAGGGGGACTTGGAACCACCCTGCCCCGGGCAATGACACTGTGTCTGGAAACAGGCGGATGTGATAGAGTGTCGCAAGGTTGACTGGGAGCATGAAGCAGGGTTCGGAAAGTCCCCCTTTGAAGGGGGATTTAGGGGGATGTGGAGTGTCGTAAAGTCAACCGGGAGCACCACATGAACCAGGGTTTTGGCTGGATCGACTGGTTAATCATTGCCGCCTACATGGGCGTGATGCTGTGGATCGGCGGGGCGGTCGGGCGCAAGCAGAAAGACTCGGCGTACTTCTTCCTCGGCGGCCGCACCATGCCCGCCTGGGCCGTTGCACTGTCGGTCATCGCCACCTCGCTCAGCGCCGCAACTTTCATCGGAGCGCCCGAAATCTCGTTCAAGGGGGACCTGAGCTACCTGTTCACCTATTCGGGCGCGTGCATCGCGGGATTCATTGTTGCGCTCTTCTTTGTCCCCACGCTCTACCGCGCGGGCACGGTCACCATCTACGGCTACCTCGGCCAGCGCTACGGCGAACCGGCCACCATGGCGGCCAGCGTCATGTTCCTGCTCGGCCGCCTGCTCTCCTCCGGCGCGCGACTGTTCATGGCGGGCATCGGATTCGCACTCATGTGGTACGGCGACACGCAGACCCACCAGCTCGTGCCCGTCATCATCGTGCTGGGCCTCTTCGGCACCTTCTACACCGCCTGCGGCGGCATCCGCGCCGTCATCTGGACCGAGACCATCCAGTTCTCCGTGGTTGTGGCCGCCGCCGGGGCGAGCGTCTGGCTGCTGCTGCGCGCCATCCCCTTGCCTGTGTCCGACATCATGGGCGTGCTGCGCGACGCCGACGGCGTCAACAAGCTGCGCCTGCTCGACACGCGGCTGGACCCGGGCGCACCGTACACGGTGTGGGCGGGGCTCTTCGCCATGACCGTCATGACCGTCTCCA
>CALDSM010000655.1 GCA_937923585.1 uncultured bacterium | reverse complement strand
GGTAAAGAACCGCTGCACCGAGTTGAGGGTGGGCCACGCCGCAGCCAGCGCATTGCGCGCCGTGGACCCGATGTAGACCTGGTAGTCCCATGCCGCCGACTGGCCGGGGGCAACCTCCGTGCGGGGTGCGCCGAGCCCCATGGTGAATTTTGCGGGGGCGCCCGCAATCCAGCCCTCGCCGCCGGCGAACTCCGGTTTGAACGCCACTGCGAAATAGGCGGACCACACGGCAACCCAATCCGGCGCGGGAACCCGCGCCGCAACACCGCCGCCCGACTCCGCCGGCTTGAGGCCGCTTGTGGAGGTGTCGGTGTTCTTGCCGTCCTTGCGCCAGGTGAACTGCTGGGTGACGCCCTTGGTCAGGTCGCCCGAAGCCACCTGCGGCCCCCAGGTGAGTGAGACGGCCGGCTCGCGCGTGTCCAGACCAAGCAGCACCGGTTCGGACGAGAGGTTCTCGTACGAAACGGTGGCCTGGAGCACATTGCTATCCGCGGGGAAGCGGAAGGCCTTGGTCACCCGCGCATGTCCCGGGATGTCGAGCGTGAATACGACACCCCTTCCGTCCTCCGACTTGACGGCGTCCCAGCGGCGGCGGTCCAGCGCCGCGCCCCAGAACTGTTCGGAGAACCGCAGACCCAGCGGAAGCATGGTGTCCGCATCGGGCTTGCCGGCGGTGACGGGCACCAGTTGGGCAGAATCGGCGCCCGATTTTCCCAGCACGACCCGGGCTTGCTTCAGCCTTGCGCCCACGCGGGTGAACGTCAGCTCCAGATTCGTGTCGGAGAGGGTGATCTCATCCCCGGCCGGGTCGGCCGACGGCTCCGCCACGGGCGGCAACCAGCTTATGGGCGTCTGGTCGGCAGCCGTCTTCTCTGGTATCTCCTTCGACGGTTCGGCGGATTCGCGCCTCTCCGCCTGTTGCTGCGCGGCCACTTCCGTTGCGGGCTTGGCCGCAGGCGGTTTGGCCGGGGGCGTGGCAGGCGGGAACAGCCAGAACCAACCGACAAACAGCACCGTCATCAGGACGATGGCGAGCATCTGGTTTCGCTGAAGTTCCTTGTCCTTGTCATCATTCAACAACGTGGGCATCTCCCCCGCGCGCCCGGATTGCATTGGGACCGCGCGGGCCGTTCACAAGAGCGTCAGACGGGAGAGTTGGGGGCGGTGGAGGGGGGCTTTGCACTGCCGTCGCGCGGGGGCACGGGGTCGTATCCGCCGCAGCTGAATGGCTGGCACCGCAGGATGCGCCACAGGGCGAGGGCCGAACCGGCCAACACCCCGCGTTCGCGCAGCGCGTCAACGGCGTACTGCGAGCAGGACGGATGAAAGCGGCAATGCTGTCCCAGCAGCGGCGAAACCAGCCGCTGGTACAGCCTAATGCACGCGATCATCAGCCTGGCCACGAATTACCCCCCCGCGCCGCAGCAGACGCTCCAACTCGCCGGAAAAGACCGGCCAGTCGAGTTCCGCCGCGCCGGGCCTTGCCACCACCACCAGCAGCACGTCCGGTTCAATGCCTTCACGGTGCGTCCGAAAGAACTCGCGGACGCGGCGTTTGACCCGGTTGCGCGCAACAGCATGGCCGATCTTGCGTGAGACGGCAAGACCGAGCCGGCATCCTCCGTCACTCTCCTGCCGGGCCACATGGCACACGAAATGACGCCCCACCACACGCTCGCCCCGCTCGAAGACGAACTTGTATTCCGAAGCGCGCGTGATGCGCGCCGATGGTGGAAACCCATGGGAACCCGGCACAACTGGTTTACGGCCCCGACTACACCGTCAGGCGACGGCGGCCCTTGCGCCGCCGGGCCGAAATCACTGCACGCCCGCCGGGCGTGGCCATGCGGGCGCGGAAACCATGGGTCCGCTTGCGCCGCACGTTGGAAGGCTGATACGTTCTCTTCACAACTATCTCCTTTGCGCACTTGAAGTTGCGCCGCGACACCCTGGTCCTTGGCGGGGGTGTGCCGCGGCGGAATTACAGGAAACAATGAACAGGTTCCCGCCCCCGGACACATTGCGTCCAGATACATTACACGGGGCGAATAGTGTACCCCTTGACGGCATGCAAGATCAAGAAAAATAAACACTTGCAGTGCGCCCGGCGGGGAAGGATTCCGTCAACGAATGGCATTCACTCTTTCCAGCCCCCGATGCCCTCAATTTGGAGCAGTCGCCGTTTCCAGTCCAAGCCGGAACTGAAGCCGCCGAGTTTGCCGCCGGAAGCCAGGACACGATGGCAGGGAATAACGATGCATATCGGATTGACGCCGAGGGCTTGGCCGACAGCCCGTGCGCCTGCGGGGCTTCCCACTCGCCGAGCTATTTCCCCGTAGCTGAGGGCGTGACCGTATTGGATTGTGCGGGCCGTTTCCCACACAGCACGCTGAAATGGGGTGCCGAAGCAGGGGTCTATCGGAACATTGCTGAAATCGACGGGTATACCCGCAAAATAGTCTTTCATCAAGCGCGCCAGTCGCCATTTGTGCAACTGATTGGGACGCGGATGCAATAGGGATGGGTGAACGGGATTCGCAGGATTAAGAAGTTGCAGCATACGAATCCCCTTATCGGTTACGTAACCAAAGATGAGACCGTAAGGTGTTTCATAACGAAAATTTGCGATTTCCATGGCTCGATTACCTTTCTTATTAGACGAACCCAACACAAGGATAAGCGACCCTGGCCTTGCGCGGCAAATGGTTGTCGCGTAGACTCTGTCTTTATGAAGGGCGCGAATGACAAGAGAATGCCGTGTCTCAGCCATGCAGCATGTGCCGCGCATCGCTTAAGCCCCCCTTTGAAGACGGCAGGCACAGAAGTCACAGACAAAAGGTCCCCCCTGCGAGGGGGGAAGGCCCGAAGGGCCGGGGGGTGTGGGTTATGGACACATGCGGGAGCATACACCCCCCGCTGCT
>CALDSM010000654.1 GCA_937923585.1 uncultured bacterium | reverse complement strand
GACCACCGAGATCTACACTCTTTCCCTACACGACGCTCTTCCGATCTCAAAAGGACTTGGAGACAAAATGTACGAAAACTCCCTGCCATGAGGATGTGGCGGTTCGCATAACCTGAAATCAAACGGTCCCCGCCTCTTACTCGAAAGTTGCCCATGCTGACGCTGCCCGATGGCAGTGTGTTTGCAGAACACTATTATGCTTCAGTCACCTCCGGCTCATGACTGGAGTCTTTCTCCGTTTCGTCTTCGGCATCGGATGAGACAGTAACAGCCTTGGCGGGCTTGGTCATGTTGCGCAATGCCCGCTGTGCAGCCTTCTTGATCATTCCCCGGGCTTGTTCCGCGTTTTCGCAGTCTATGACGTCGCGTTTAACCACTTCGCTACGAAGAACCTTTTCAATTTCATCCGTGTCTACGCGCACCTCGGGCGCGATGCGTCTCAATTCGCGACGAATCACATCAAGGACTGGGTCGGTGAACAACAAAGCCCCGACCACGAACCGATTTACCGACTGCTGATGCTGATGGAATTCCTCTATTGCCGCCTTTGAAAGGCCTTCTTTGCAGAGCAGGAAGAGTTTGTCGTGGTCAGACGCTTTCCTCGGATTCAACTCAAGCATGTTGATGGAACAGACGAGTTCATTTCCGATTGGCCGCTCGAATTTAATCTTGTGGATCTCCCAGTTGATCCCGTTGGTTAAGACAACCCAGTCAATACCCTTGTTGGCCCCATAGTCAACGGCCTGTTTCAGATGATTATCTTTGAGATTAATTCCAACGGCCTTGACCTCGATTAGGTATTTTGGATCCCCGTCAACCTTGACTGCCAAATCGCAGAAGGTTCCCCTTATGGAAAACTCACTCGTAATCTCGGAGTACTTGTCGAAACCGAAGACATAGGAAAGCATGTCCGTGATTATGACCACGGTATCCGATTCGTTGATGTCCCTGTCTTTTGCCGACTGCAGCACCTTCTGAAACCGGCCAAGTTCATGAACGAAACGTTCCGTCACCTTCTTCGGAATTGCGGCCATGATATTTATCCCCATGCGTTATAGCCTTGCGACAGGTTACTCCCTCGTAGGTAACATGTCAAATTTACTATTTGAGCCTAACAAAAGCTACAGTCGCTCCACCCAGACCCGCTCTGCACCGTCGCGCTTGTCGCCCGCCGCCAGCCATGTCTCCAGTCGTCCATCGCCCGCGGGGATCTGGGTCTCCGGGAAGACAAAGCGTTTTGTGTCCTTGGGCACTTCCTGTTTCACTTCCACACCGTTGAGCCTGAACACCGCCCCGCCGACCCCGGCGGCGGGTTTGGGAAGCTGCACGGTGATGCGGTAGCGGCCCGTCTGCGCCACGCTGACCTCCCACCAGCCCACCTGTCCGTCGTGCCAGCTTTCCGTGCCGCGCCAGTCCTGGCGCGTGAGCACGGAGGGATTCTCGTGGTCGGTGCCCAGCACAATGCGCGGCGGGTCATAGCCCCGTGTGCTGCTCACGTCCTTGAACCATGCCTCATATTCGGCGCGCAACCGCTGCACGATGTCCGGATGGTCAACGGCGATGTCGTTCTTTTCGGCGAGGTCGGCCTCCAGGTCGTAGAGTTCTTTTCCGTTCACGAGTTTGTACCGCTGCGTGACGGCGGCGCAGTCACGGAACGCCTCGGGCGCATCACCGCGGTGCCACTGGAAGAACAGGGTCCGGTCGGGCCAGTCGGGCTTTTCGCCTTTAAGCAGCGGCCAGAGGCTGCGCCCGTCGAGTTTAACATCGGCCGGCGCGTTCGCGCCGCAGGCTTCCAGCAGCGTGG
>CALDSM010000653.1 GCA_937923585.1 uncultured bacterium | reverse complement strand
CGGCGGCCACCGAGATCTACACTCTTTCCCTACACGACGCTCTTCCGATCTCAGCCATGCGGCGGACTATCCCGAAGTGGCGCAGGCAGCAGTGCGGGCCATGTGGCGGCAAGTCGGACCGCTAGAACTGGAGGAAGATGCGGCCAGGCGCGGGATGATTATCCGTCATCTGGTCCTGCCCGAGAACCAATCAGGCAGTTTTGAATTCCTGCTGTGGCTAAAAGATGAGGGCATGACCGATGTCACGCTGAGCCTGATGAGCCAGTATTCGCCGCAGTTTCGCGCCGCCGAATGCACGGAAATCAATCGTCCGCTGACCCGGAAGGAATACGACGACGTGGTGGATTTTGCGGCAAACCTGGGTTTCGAGCGGGTGTTGACGCAGGAAATGAGCAGCCGGGCGGCGTACCTGCCCGATTTTGAGAGGGAGGAACCCTTCCGGCAGTAGTAACAACCAGTACTGTGTTGTGCGGGAACTGAACGGCATGTATGATTCTGGCGGTGCAGTTCTGGCTTCGTCAGCCTGCCTGTGACCGGCCTGGTTGGCACGGGCATGAACTCAGGAGGGCGCAGCAATGCGCATGAAAACCGGGACGGAGGCGGATCGAGGGGCTTCTACCCGTTGGGCAAGCGCGAGCGTGCTGCTGGGTGTTCTGTCGCTTATTCTTCTCTTTGCCTCCACTTTGCATGGAAGATCGTGGAGTCTGTGGCGGCTGCCGTTCGTGTTCGGGCTGTTTCCGGTTTCGGTGCTTCCCTTTGCGTTGGTCCGGCTGGGAGCGCTGCTTGCCGCGCTGGCGGCGGTTGCCGCAGGGGTGGTGGCGGTCCGACGGCGCGTGCGGGTGTTCATGGCTGTCTTCGGAATCTGCCTGGGCGGCCTCACCGTCGCGTTAACAGGGTTTCTTGCCTTCACCTACTTCAGCATCGTCCGTGACGATGTGGATCTGACCGCCTGCGGAAAGAATTTGAGGCACTTGGACCGCGACGTGCTATGGAGATATGCAGATAACGCATCAGGCTTCTATCCCCCGTTGTCTTCGCAGCCGGGCGTTCTGATGTTCTCGCCGAAAGCGGTTCCTTCGGATGAAAGCATCGGCATGTCCCTGACATGCCCGACGATCCGCAAGGCGAAACAGCCGACTACGGGACCGGCGAGTCCGTTTGACGACCAGAGCTACTTTTACCTGGGGTATGCGGTTCTCAATGATGACGATGTTGAGGCGTTTGCCCAGGCGTACCGCAAGGAAATGGCTTCGGGCGCGTCTTTCGAAGGGGATCTGGCCGTTGAAACAAAGCAGGGCACCAAGATGCTGCACCGGTTGCGTGCGGGCATGGCCGTGAACACTGATATTCAGGGCGGGATTCCCGTCTTCATCGAGCGCGGCTGGAGCCACGTCAGAATCGAGAATCTTGACGGCCGCAAGACGCGCGTTCGCGGTGGCCGGGTTGTCTACATGAACGGCGCCAACCGTTTTGTGCCGCAGGGCACCTGGCCCATGACCGAGAAAACCCAGCGGATTCTGGCTGAACTGGCGCAATAGGCACGGCGACACCTGCGGCTGCAATGGACATCGCGTTTCCGGCGACTGTTCGGCGATTATTCCCGGAACCGCGACACCTGATATACTTGTACAAGTCTTTGAACACCGACGGCTCCCGAAACTCTTGACGCACGGAGACTATTATCATGAAATCCACCCGACGTGAATTCCTGAAGACTTCGGCCGCGATCAGCGCCTCCTCGATGGCCCCGCTGCCCGTGCTTGCACAGGCCGCCGCGGCCCCCGCGGACATGTCCATTGCCCGATGGAAGGGCGACGCAGGCGCAAACACGAACGAAATGGCGCGCCGGCTCACCGAAGAGTCCATGAAGGCCATTGGCGGCATGGGCCGGTTTGTAAAGAAGGGCGATGTGGTGTGGGTGAAGCCGAATATTGGCTGGGACCGCACGCCGGAGCAGGCGGCCAACACCCATCCGGAAGTGGTGAAAACGCTCGTGCGGCTGTGCCTTGAGGCAGGCGCGAAGGCGGTGAAGGTCGGCGACAACACCTGCAACGACGCTCCGAAGTGCTACAAGAACAGCGGGATTGAGGCGGCGGCGAAGGAGGCGGGCGCGGAGGTCGTTTACCTCGACAAGAACCGCTACATAGAAACCAAGATCGGCGGCAAGAAGCTCGACAGCATTCCGCTGTACCCGGACATCATGGAATGCAGCCTGATCCTGAGCTGCCCCGTGGCGAAGCACCACAGCGTGACACGGGTCACGGCGTGCATGAAGAACTTCATGGGCGTGATGGAGAACCGACGCAAGTTCCACCAGGATCTGCCCAACTGCATCGCCGAACTGACGCAGCATTTGAAGCCCAAAATCTCGATTGCCCTGCTGGACGCGACGCGCATCCTCATGGCGCACGGCCCGACAGGCGGCGACCTTGCGGACGTCAAGGTCATGAACACCGTGGCCGCGGGCGTTGACCTGGTGGCGCTGGACGCCTTTGCCTCCGAACTGCTCGGCAACGACCCGGCGCAGATCGGCACCGTCACGGTGGGCCAGGAATACGGGCTCGGCAAAATGGACTACAAGTCGCTCAACCTTAAGGAGCTGGAGATCGCGTGAGATTCCGCCGTCCCCGGTCCTGGATGCAATGGGCACGGCGGGTTTCGCAAATCCTGTTTCTGGTGCTCTTTCTGGCACTCGCGCTGCGTGTGCGCATATCCGAAAACAACGTCCCCGGCGCCGATGCGACTTTCTTCTTCAAGCTTGACCCGCTTGTCTCGCTGTCCACGGCGATAGCCGCGCGCAGTTTGTCCGTCATCTTCGTGCCGGCGGTTATCATTCTTGCCGCAACGGTGCTGTTCGGCCGCTTCTTCTGCGGCTGGATATGCCCCCTCGGGGCGATTCATGCGGCCGCATCCTGGTTCCGCGCGAAACGTCCGGCGGCCGCGCCTGCCGAGCGGCGCACGGTCTGGCACCGGGCCAAATATGCCGTGCTTGTGGCGCTGCTCGTGATGGCGCTGTTCGGCGCGCACTGGACCGGCATCTTCGACCCCATTCCGCTGCTGTTCCGCAGCACGGCCGTCTTCCTGTTCCCCGCCGCGCAGTATGCGGTGGAGGACAGCAGCCTGGCGGTCCTTCAGGCGGACCCGCACGTGGGCCCGGCGCATCTCAAGATGCTGACCGAGCCGGTGTACAAGTTCGGGCGGAGCACCCTGTTCCTGGTGGACCGCCAAACCTACACGGGCGCGGCGTTCATCGCCGGACTGTTCATCCTCATCGTGGCGCTCAATCTGGTACGGCCGCGATTCTGGTGCCGCTATGTCTGCCCGCTGGGCGGGCTCTTGGGGTTCGCCTCGCTGCGGCCCGCGTTGCGGCTCAAGAATGAGGAGAAACGCTGCACCGGCTGCGGCCTGTGCGCGAAGGCGTGCCCCGCAGCGGCCCAGCCCGACCGGCCCGGCGAATGGCTGCCGACGGAATGCTATGGCTGCTGGAATTGTGTGGCTTCGTGCAGGCGCGGCGCGCTGGCATTCAACGTGGAAAACCCGATGGCGCCCGCCGCGGCGGACAGCGTGGACTTTTCGCGGCGCGCGGCCCTGGGCGCGTCCGCTGCGGGCGTGGCGGCCATGCTCGGCTTCCGACAGCATCCGACCGCGCAGGGGCGGGTTTTTGCGGCGGAGCTGGTGCGCCCGCCGGGATCGCTGACGGAACGCGAATTCCTCCAGCGCTGCCAGCAGTGCGGCGCCTGCATGCGCGCCTGCCCGACCAATGCCTTGCAGCCCTGCGCGTTGGAGGCGGGCGTCGAGGGACTGTGGACGCCCCGCATCAACGCCAAGGTGGGCTACTGCGAATACAACTGCAACCTCTGCGGCCAAGTCTGCCCGACGGGCGCCATCCAGCCGCTCACGATGGAAAAGAAGAAAGAGGTCAAAATCGGGCTGGCCTGTTTCGACAAGGACCGGTGCCTCCCCTACGCCTTCGGGCGGGAGTGCATGGTGTGCGAGGAGCACTGCCCCACGCCGCAGAAGTCCATCTACTTCGTACCGCGAGAGGTGGAACTGCGCGACGGGCAAAAGCTCACTGTGAAGCAGCCGCAGGTTGATCCGGACAAATGCACCGGATGCGGCATCTGCGAGTGGTGCTGTGTGTTCCGCGACACCGCCGCCGTGCACATCACCAGCGCCAACGAGACGCGCCATTCGAACAACCAGCCGATTCTGCCGGGCGGCGGCGGCGGCGGAAGCAGCCCTTACTAGACGCGGCTGATATGCCGCCAGCGTAGAAGAGGCTTCCAGCCTCTTTCTTCTTTCACCCGGACAGTGCGGCGGGAAGAACGCGGCAAGATGCCGCGTCTACTGAGGAGGCTTCCAGCCTCTTTCTTCTTTCGCCCAAACAGTGCGGCGGGAAGAACGCGGCAAGATGCCGCGTCTACGTTTGCGCGCAACGCCTTATGGTATTGGCATTCACCCAAGAAACGGACAATATGGACGCATTATCAGCCAAACGGCAATTGTGGCTCTATTACGCGGTGCTGGCCTGCACCGCGGCCGCGACGGGTGTCTACGACTCGACGTTCAATAACTTCCTCTCGGACACGTTCCATCTGAGCGCCGCCACGCGGGGCATGCTCGAATTCCCGCGCGAACTGCCGGGCTTCCTGGTGGTGATGATGACGGGGCTGCTTTGCATGCTGCCCATCACGCGGGTGGGTGCGGTGGGCACAACGCTCGCCGCGATGGGTCTGGCGGGCATGGCCCTCTTTGGCGGCACCTTCGGGTTCATGGTGGTGATGATGTTCACCATCAGCGCCGGGCAGCACCTGCTGCATCCCATCGGCGCGTCGGTGGTGCTGGGTCTCAGCGACAGTCACAACCGCGGCGCGCGGATGGGACAGGCCGCCGGCGTGGCCACCCTGTTCACCGCACTGGGCGCGGGCATGGTGTGGCTGCTGATGGACCGGGCCGCGTCCGAGTACCGCGCCGCGTTCACCTGCTCGGCGGTGATTTTCGGCGCAGGCGGCGTGTTCTACTTTCTCATGCACATCCCCCACCTGCATGCGCCGCGCCAGCGCATGGTGGTGAAGCGCAAGTTCAGCCTCTACTACGTGCTGGAGATTCTGGCCGGCGTGCGCAAGCAGATCTTCCTCACCTTCGGCCCCTGGGTGCTCATCCGGGTGTACGGCCTGCCCGCGCCGTCCATCGCCGGGCTGCTGATGATCGCCTCGCTCATCGGCATCGTGTTCAAGCCGCTGGCGGGCATGGTCATAGACCGTGTCGGCGAGCGCACCGTCATGATTCTCGACGGACTCGTGCTCGCCGTGGTTTGCCTGGGCTATGGTTACGCGCAAATGGCCGTCCCCGATCCCGACTGGGCGCGGCGAGTGGCCTGCGGCTGCTACATTGCCGACGAGATGCTCTTCGCGCTGAGCAACGCGCGGGCCGTGTACCTGTCCCGCATCACCGACTCGCCGCAGGAACTCAACTCATCGCTGTCCATGGGCGTGTCCATCAACCACATCGCCTCCATGACCATCCCCATTGCCGCCGGAACGGTTTGGGCGGTCTGGGGCTATGAACGGCTCTTCCTCGCGGCGGCAGTCTTCGCCGTGGTGCTGGCCGTGGTGGCCACGCGCGTGCCCGGAAAACACCGGGCTGCGCGCGCTGTATAATGGCCTGATTCCTTGCATCGCCCCGACTGGGAGCCTGGAATGGCGAGGAGAACGAGAAGGGGATCCTGGCAATGTCTCTTCAACCGGCCATCACGGCAATCATTCGCTCCGGAGACCAAAGCGGCTGCGTGGCTGAATGTCTGGAAGAGATCGGAAGAGCGTCGTGTAGGGAAAGAGTGTAGATCTCGGTGGT
>CALDSM010000652.1 GCA_937923585.1 uncultured bacterium | reverse complement strand
CGTCGGTCACAAACACCTCCCCGTGCTCATAGGGGTTCATCGTGCCTGGGTCCACGTTGATGTACGGGTCCAGTTTCATCATGGCGATTTTGAGGCCGCGCGATTCGAGCAGCATGCCCAGACTGGCCGAGAGAATGCCCTTGCCCACCGACGAAACCACGCCCCCGGTTGTAAACACATACTTGGTCATAACATCTGCTCCTTCCTCTGTGCCGCCGGGATTGCCCGATTCCGCTTCAGGCAATCCGCCACGACTGTGCCAATACCCTTGTACCTGACCTTAACCAACGCGATGCGGGCCCCGCCACAGGCATGGCCTGGCTGTACGAACGTTGGATTTGAATGCTGCTTTGATGGGACTGTTTTCGGAGAGGCGACTCGGGCGTTTTCAAGTGGATCAACAAACAATCGTGGTGGCCAGTGTGTGGTCACAAGAACGCGCGCTCCGCCTTGCAAATAGATTCAGCCCAAGTATTCTGCATAGGCTAGAGAGGGGGGAGATCCCGTTGCTCTAACGGGATTGCATCTTAGCAGAGCCGACAGGCGGGATGCAACAGAAATCATCCCCCAATCGCAGATATTGTGGAGATGCCGGCCGAAAACCACCATAAATTGTTGACAAATGGGAGCTTCGGGCCCGGGTTTTGGGTCCGGTGCCCTGGGGGTTCCTGACCGCCAAACCTGGGCCCTTGAAGGTTTTGTCCACCTTTCCTGTGCGTCCGGTCGGAGGCGTCGCACTCGCATCTGCGTCGCGTTTCTGGCATGCTGTATCCCACAACCACGGCCCTTCCGCCGGGGGAAGGGTCACCAACCACGGGGAGATGAAGCGATGATTTTTGGCGTGCCAAGGGAGATCAAACCAAGCGAGGCCCGGGTGGCCATGGTCCCTTCGGGGGTGGGCGCACTGGTGGCGCACGGACATGAGGTGCTGGTGGAAAAGGGTGCCGGCATGGGCACGGGCATTCCCGACGAGGCCTACCGCGCCGCGGGCGCGAAGATGATTGCCAGGGCTCCGGCCCTGTGGCAGCGCGCCGACGTGATCGTCAAGGTCAAGGAGCCGCTGGAGGAGGAATACCCGCTCATGCGGCCCGGCCTGATCCTGTACACCTATCTGCATCTCGCATCCAACGAACCGCTGCTGCGCGCGCTGCTGCACCGCAAGGTCACGGGAATTGCCTACGAGACCATTCAGCTTGAGGACGGCTCACTGCCGCTGCTCACGCCGATGAGCGAGGTGGCCGGGAAGCTGTCAGTGCAGGTGGGCGCGCGCTGCCTTGAGGCGCCCTCGGGCGGCCTGGGCGTGCTGTTGGGCGGCGTGTCGGGCGTGAAGCCCGCCAAGGTGGTCATCCTCGGCGCCGGTGTGGCCGGCAGCAACGCCTGCCAGGTCGCCGTGGGCATGGGCGCGCACGTGACGGTCATAGACATCAACCCCGCCAAACTGCGGTATCTGCACGACATCATGGGCGGTCGCGTCACCACGCTCATGTCCAACCGGGCCAATATTGCCGAAGAGGTGGTCAAGGCCGACCTGGTCATCGGGTCGGTGCTTATTCCCGGCGCCAAGGCCCCCAAGCTGATCACGCGCGAACTGGTGCGGCAGATGCGGCTCAATTCCGCCTTTGTGGACATCGCGATAGACCAGGGCGGATGCTCTGAGACCTCGCACGTGACCACCCACGCCGAGCCCACCTACCGTGTGCATGACGTGGTGCATTACTGCGTCGCCAACATGCCCGGCGCGGTGCCGCACACCTCCACCCTGGCGTTGACCAACGTCACCCTGGGATACGGGCTCAAGATTGCCGACAAGGGCTTCGAGCAGGCCATCGCGCTGGATAAGGCGCTGCGCCGCGGAGTCAACACCCACGCCGGACTGGTCACCCATTGCGCCGTGGCCGAGGCGTTCGGAATGCCCTGCCACGAACTGTAGCGCAGGGAGTTTCCATGAAATACAACGCTCCTCCGTGGCGTTCCTATGGTTGCTTCTTAAGGACCGCGTTTGTCGGTCTGTCTGCGTGACAGGCCGGGGGATGCCGTCCGACAACCAGACTTTGCTGTAACACGGAGGATTCTGCAATGGCCACACGGCGCGACTTCTTGAAGATGGCAGGCGGTGCGGCTGCCAGCACCACGCTTCTTGGCCCGATGGATGCCGCATTCGCGGCTGATTCCGCTGCCGGGACGGAGGCAAAGGCCGACGGCGTAGGGGGGGCGGTGACGGAGCACAAGCTGCCCGAACTGCCCTACGCCCTGGACGCGCTGGAACCGCACATGGACGCCAAGACCGTGGAACTGCACCACGGCAAGCACCATGCCGCCTATGTGAAGGGGCTCAACGAGGCCGAGGCGGCCCTGGCCAAGGCGCGGGCGGCCAACGATTTTGCGGCCATCCAGGCGCTCTCGAAGAAGGCGGCCTTTCACGGCGGCGGCCACGCGCTGCACTGCCTCTTCTGGAAGAGCATGGCGCCCGCGGGCAAGGGTGGCGGCGGCGAGCCCGAAGGCGGCCTGGCCGACCGCATCAAGCGCGACTTTGGCTCCTTTGCGGCATTCAAGGCCCAGTTTTCCGCAGCGGGCGTGACGGCGGAGGGCAGCGGATGGGCTTTGCTCGCGTACCGCGCCGAAGACGACCGCCTGCTGGTCTTCCAGGTGGAAAACCACCAGAAACTGTCCCCCTGGGACGCATGCCCCGTGCTCTGCCTGGACGTGTGGGAGCATGCCTACTACCTGAAATACCAGAACAAGCGCGCCGACTATGTCGAGGCGTGGTGGAACCTGGTGAACTGGGCGGAAGCCCAGAAGAACGTCGAGGCGCTTCAGAGGCTTCGCGTCTGACCCAGACCTGACGAGACGCCACTGGGCGCATGCACGCGTCTTGCGGAGTGGCAGGCTCTTGCCCCACAGGTCCATTTGATTTCCCAAGGTTATCGCGAGCCGCACGGAACATGCGATAATCGGGCCATGGAAGACAAACACAGAAACACCACATTTCAGGTAATGGTGGGCGGTGTTGTTGTCGGCGGCGGTGCTCCGGTCGTGGTGCAGTCCATGACCAACACCAACACCGAAGACGCCGCCGCCACGGCCAGGCAAATCCTGCAACTGGCCGCAGCGGGTTCTGAGTTGGTGCGCATCACCGTGAACACGCCCAAAGCCGCCGGGGCGGTGCCGGAGATCGTGCAGCGCGTGCGCGACGGCGGTTCTGCCGTTCCCGTTATCGGTGATTTCCACTACAACGGCCACAAACTGCTCACCCAGTACCCGGACTGTGCGGCTGCGCTCGACAAGTACCGCATCAATCCCGGCAACGTGGGCAAAGGCGCCGCGCGCGACGAGCAGTTTGCCACCATTTGCGCCGTGGCCCGCGACTTGGACAGGCCGGTGCGCATCGGTGTCAACATCGGCTCGCTTAACGAGGAACTGGTGGCGGACAAGATGGCCGAGAACACCAACCGGAACCTCGGCAAGACCTCCGAGCAGGTCATGAACGAGTGCATGGTCATCTCGGCGCTGCAATCCACCGACCTGGCGCTGGAATGCGGCCTGCGGCAGGACCAGATCATCATCTCCTGCAAGACCAGCCGGCCCACCGACCTCATTGACCTGTACCGCGACCTCGCGTCGAAGACGCGCCAACCGCTGCACCTGGGACTGACCGAGGCGGGCATGGGCGTCAAAGGGATCACATGGTCCGCCGCGGCCATGGGCGTGCTGCTCGAAGAGGGCATCGGCGACACCATCCGCGTCTCGCTCACGCCGATGCCCGGCGGCGACCGCTGTGAGGAGGTCTGCGCCGCGCAGGAACTGCTCCAGTCGCTCGGACTGCGCCAGTTCGCGCCCAGCATCACGGCCTGCCCCGGCTGCGGCCGCACCAGCAGCAACGCGTTCCAGCAGTTGACCCTGGACACGCAGGACTATGTGCGCAAACGCATGCCCGAATGGGCAAAGGTGTATCCCGGTGTCGAGCAACTGCAAATCGCCGTTATGGGTTGCATCGTCAA
>CALDSM010000651.1 GCA_937923585.1 uncultured bacterium | reverse complement strand
TGTTCGTCGTCGGTCTGGGCCGCAATGCGGCCCTCACCAACCTCAACGCGCTGGCCCCCTGCACCGCCATGGCCGGGGTGTTCTGCGTGGGCAATCCCCTGCTCAGCGATATCACCGGGCTGTCAGCACTTCAGGGATTGAGCGTGGTCGTCCTTCATAACACGCAGGTGGGGGAGATAGACAGCCTCGCCGCCCTCAGAAACACATCGTTTCCCAACGGTGGGGACGCTGTGTTGAGCATAAGGGGAAATCCCGCCCTCACGGCCGCCAAAGCCTCCGCATGCCCGGACCTGCAAATCATTGCGGAGAACGGCTGCATTGTGGACCGCGACTTCACCTGCGGTTCGGAGGTGTTGTTGACCGTTTCCGTGTCGCCAGCCAATGCCGGGGCGACCGATCCGCCAGCGGGCAACTATCCGGTTAAGCCAGGGGAAAGCCATGTCCTGCAGGCCCTGCAAACCAATCCCGACTGGGTCTTCTCCGCATGGTCAGGCGACGTTGTCGGAACGGAATCCGCCGCATCGCTGGAAGTGCCGGGGGGCGCCACGGAGCCCATGACCGTGACGGCCAACTTCACGGAGGGCGGGGGTTGCACGTTGAACATGCTCGAACCCAACGGAGCGGGAACCGTGACACCCGCGCCGGGGGAATGGGCATGCCGGCTCAATTTACCGCGGCAAATCACCGCCACACCGTATCCCGGCTGGGCGTTCAGCCAGTGGATGGACGAGTTGGGAGGCGAAATTTCAGCGGATGCGGCCATGGCAGTGAATATGGACGGCGACAAGACCGTCCAGGCGGAGTTCCTGCCCGCGCAATGGACGCTCGTCGTGAACCAGGCGGTCGGCGGTGACACGAGCCCCGCCGCAGGCGTGTATTACTGTCTCGACGACGACACGGTAACTCTCACGGCCAGCCCGCTTTTCGGGTGGCACTTTGATCACTGGGTCGAATTCGGACAGGGCTGCGGCAACGGTTTTACCGCGACCGGCAGCCCCGCCACGGTCACCGTGAACTGCGACAAGGTAATAAGCGCGGCATTTGCCGGAGATGCCGTCCCCTTTGCCGACGAGAACCTGCGGCAGGCGGTGCGGGATGCCATCGCGATGCCGACCGGAACCATTTGCACGAGCGACCTTCTCGCCAGCGGCGTAACCGTCCTGGACACCGAGGGGTACCAGATCACCTCGCTCGAAGGGCTCCAGTATTGGGCCAATCTCACTGAACTGCGCGTGAACAACGCCGTACTGGAGACGGGCAGGCTTGACCTGGCCCCGCTGGCGGGCCTGCAAAACCTCCAAGTGCTGATGCTGGAGAACGTGCGCCCCGGCACGGCTGAACCGGCCACCACGATTGAGCCCCTGGCCTCGTTGAGGGCGCTGACCACCCTGACGCTGCGCGACTGCGGGCTGACGGGGATCGCCCCCCTCGCGTCCATGATCGGACTGCAGCACCTCGACCTGGCACAGAACCGCATAGAGGATCTGGGCCCGCTGCAGCGCTTGATTGGCCTGAACAGCCTGGACCTTTCGTACAACGCCGATCCCCTGGGCACAGACCCGGCATTTCCCGCCGTCGCGCCCCTGGACGGACTGTTCCACCTGGCGGGGCTCACCCAACTGCAGCAACTGGGTCTCAGCGACAACCGTCTGGCTGATGTTGCGCCCCTTGCCGCCAATACCGGGCTGGGCACGGGCGATATCGTTGACCTGTCCAACAATCCCCTGAGCCACGCATCGCTGTGCGGCGCGGTGCGCGCGCTGGAGGCAAGGGCGGCCTGCGTTTATCATGAGGGCGAATGCAGGTTTGCCCTCACCGTTGTGGCGTTGGGGGAGGGAACCGTCACGAAGGACCTAGACCAGGGCGATTACGCCCCCGGCGACACGGTCCTCCTCACCGCCACCAACGCGCCGCACTGGAGTTTCTTGCGGTGGGTGGCGGACGCGTCCATCACCACGGACAACACGCTGTCCGTGGTGATGGACGACGACAAGACCGTCACGGCGGAGTTTGTACTTGACCGGTTCCCGGTGAACGTCACCGTCACGGGGAGCGGCACGGTTACGGTGCGCGATGCCGCCGACCGGCCGGTTGGCGGCCCGGTGGACTATGGCACGACGGTAACGCTGGAGGTTCATCCGGCGCCCGGCTGGCACTTTGCCGGGTGGGCCGGAACCCATGGTGCGGAGGTTCAGAACGGCACGCTGCTGGTGGACGGTGCCAAGGTTCTGGCGGCTCTGTTCGAGGCCGACGCGCACACGCTCACGCGCGCGGCCACGCCCGAAGCGGGCGGCACACTGGAAGTTTACCGGAACGGTTCGACGACACCCCTCACACCCGTCGGAAATGTGTATGCCGTGTACACCGACGACGAAATCCGCATCGTGGCGACGCCGACCATGGACGACGCAACGGGAACCTACTACCGGTTTGACACCTGGACGGGACTCCCCGGTGCCGTGACCGGTCCCGAGGCGAGCTTCACGGTTGCCGGCGACATGGCCGTCACGGGTTCCTTCACGCAGCAGTTCAAAGTCGCCCTTACGGTCACAGGGCAAGGCATGGTTAGATTCACCGGCTTTCCCGAAAACACGCTCCTTGCCCAGGTGCGCTGTAACGGCGCCTCGATCACACAGGATGTCTTCTTTGACACGCACGTATTCTGGAACGGCGCCAATATGGCCCATAGTCTTTTGGCACAGGCTGTCCTCGACGACCAGATTGGTTGGAAACATGCAGGGTGGAACTGGAACGACGAACCGTGGGGAAGCGGAGCGCCGCTCTTGATCCCGGCAAACGCCACCCTTGAGGCGATCTTCACGAGGGAGCACGAGTTGACACTGGCGGTCGAACCCCTCTGCATTGATGCGGCCCACCCCGACACGCCGCCCGGTGTGGCGAGTGCCGTGTGCGACCCGGAGGCCGGCGCCGCGTGGGATTGCACCCACGTTATTCTTACGGCGCGTGCGACGGAGAACATGTGGCGCTTCTCCAAATGGACGGCTTCCGGAAACTTCGTGCGTCGCGACAGGACCATATCGCTGCCCCTTGACGACGACCGAACGGTCGCGGCGCACTTCCACAAGTTCTACCTGCCGGATGATCTGAACGCCCTGGCTGTCTACCTCGGGTGGCAAACCTCCCGTATTGCCGCGTGCGACGCCGGCACCTGTTCAATTCCCGACGTGATTAGCATGGCCGTGCTGGATGCCATAATGACCGACCCCTCCGCACCGCTGCACCAGGCCGCGCTCGACGCATACCAGAACAACTATGATGTGCTGCTCGCCTGGTTCACGGGTCTTGAACTGGCCGCCAGCCCCCTGTACGAGCGCCCCGAAGATGCCGTCATCAGCGCCCTGGCCGCCAGCGCCGTGTACTCAATGGAAAGTTTCGCGTCGTTCTTCGACACGTTCGGCGGCGCCGAGCGTGACAAGTACCCGGAGATCGCAGGCTTTCTCGAGAACAACTGGGATTCGCCAGCCTTTGGAGAGGGAGAGGGGCAACTGAGGTTCGTGCCGCAAATGGCCCCCTGCCAAGATGTGGACGGGGACGGCTACTCAAACGAAGAGGAATGGCTATACTTCCGATGGAAGTACCCGGTATTCTATTCCATGATGCAGAGTATGCAGAACTGGTCCGGTGCCCTTACTGAGTGGGGTGTGAATCTATTTGATATGCCAGCGATCCCCATGTCTTCTGCGGATGCCCTCCCGGTCTTCGAAGCCACAGACACAGGCGCGCCGCCCACGGTCCAGGTGACCATCGCGAAGGAGGGCGAGGGCAGCACCAGCCCGCCCGTGGGGACCTATGTCCGCTCCAAGTACAAGCTCACCAGTTGGTGGGAGAAAGACGCCTCCGGCAACCTGGTCGCCCGCCCCGAGAGCAGCATGACAGAGGCAGATTTCGCCACGCTTGCCGTGAACGCCTGGGCAACCGACGATGGCGCGTTTGAAATGTGGCGCGGCGGCCCCGTCATGATTCCCGGCGCGCTGCCGCAGACGCTGCAGGAGCAAATGCTCCAGGCATGCGGCGCCGACCCCAACCCAACCAAGACACTCCTGCTGGCCGCCGACTACAAAGTAACCGCCGTCTTCAAGAATCGGCCCGGCATGCAGGGAATGAATCTGGCGGCGGATGTGGCGTGGTTGCTGGAGGATGCCGCCGAGGCGACCCAGGAGGATTTTGACGACCTTTCCTGCGACACCGGCGAACTGACCTTTGACGAAAACGGCGACTGGCTCTACACGGCCAACGGCATTCCCGACGCGGCCGAGGTGGCGCTGCTGGAGGCCATTCTCCAAGATCCGGCCAACGAACAGGCGTTCAGGGGCGGCGCAAGCCACGAGTACGTCTGGCGGGATTACGCAGGCAATCTCGATCTGGCCCGCGACCAGTTGCCCGCCCAAGAGGATTACGTCCATCGTGCCGTCGCAGCCCTGCTCACCCTGGGTGACCTTGGCCACGCTTTCCACGCGGCGGATCTCGTGAAGACGGCCTTCGGCGTGAATCTGGACCTGGATGATCAGCGGACCACCGCCTATCGCTGGCTCGGGGTGAAAAATGATGCCAATGCGGACGGCATCAGCAATCTGGACGCCTGGAAGACCGCGGCGGAAGGATTTTACGACGGCACCGCGACGGCCGAAGACGCCGTCTACGGTTTCGTGGAGGCCGCAAGCGGCGCGGAAGCAGTTTTCGCGGCTCAGTCCACTGCCCCGGAAGGGCCATATCCCTCCGTCCAGGCAAGCACAACCGCGGAAGACTGCGGCTGCTGGAATGATGGGTGTGTGAATCCGGTTCAACTGGAGGTGGCAAGTGCATACGGACCCGCAATTGGCTTCATTGCGGCAATTGGGAATATCGAATCACCCGAAGAGTGTGCCCCGCTCAACCCGAATGCTCCTTCCGGCGCTCTGGTCCAGCCCGGCAGAAAGATTAAGGTTACCGCCTCGGGCGCCGGTTTTACAGAGTGGGATGCAGAAGGCACCCCCATTGACGGCTGCACGAATCCCCAGGAGACTTTTGTGCTCGGGGGGCAGGCTTCAATCACCCCGCGTGTGGCAGAGGCCGGCCTGCGCATCTACTACGATCCTGACTTCGTAAGCGTGTCCGCAAGTGCCAGCGACGGGGGCCTTGAGCCCCAAGAATACCGGCACGACGACCTCGACCCGCCGTACAATGAGTACGTGAGCACACCCAACACCTTCGTGCAGCTCAACGCCACCTCCAGCTACAACGTTACCGTAACAGAGGTTCTGCATGAAGGAACGCCGGAGGAGGAGGAGGTCTCACGGACCGAGACCTTCAGTCTGGTGGGATGGCACCTTTCTGGCACCCAGTACCTCGACAGTCCCGTGACGGTGCATGGCACCACGGCAAGGGTCTCTCTCCAAATCGTCGAATCGGCAGAGCCGGTATATACAGTTGTCGGCTCCCCTTCCGGAACGCCCGTTACGTTCACAGACACTCCCATCGCGGCCGACGGCGGATATCTAACGGCCAACAAGAATCTGGACAAAATCACGGAAACACACTACTTGGCGGATCCGAATGTTATGCCGTATCACAGCGTTGACTACTTGGCCTGGCCCTATCCGGGGTTCACGTGGTCCTATGTGGAAATTGACGGACAAGTTGCGGGCAGAGTCGGTGGCGGCTGGACGGCAAACACCAACACAACCGGCTGCGCGGATTTCGTCCCCATGGCAAAGCTCATGGTGAACATCGCCGGAGAGGGCACCGACCCCACCGGGGTCAGGCCCGAGTGCATGGGTTACTACACCGTCTCACCCGCCGCCTACTATTATGATCCCGACGTGCCCGCTCAGGGGCCGATACCGGCCAGGGAGGGCCAAGAGGTGACCGTTTCGGCGGTTCCTCGTTCCGGTTATCGGTTCGCCAAGTGGGTCGGCACAGGAGAGGCCACTTTCGTTCCCTTCATACCGGCAGGTCCAATCACGAAGAGCTTGGACGATCCTGACGATCCGATAACTTGTGAGACCATCACACTGCAAATGCACAGGGATCGTCAGGTAACGGCGATGTTTGAGTCCGCGCGAAAGTCCCTAGTTGTCACTGGTGATGTAAAATGCGACCCCTTTGGGCCGCTTGAGGCGGCAGGCGCACTGAGTTCGATGAAATGGGAGGCGATTTCGACCGGTTCACCGCCAACAGCGGAGGAGATTTTGGAGAAAATACCGAAGTGCAAGGTCTTTGCCTACAATGGCCATGGAAGTGCGGACTGTATCGGGCTGGAATACTCAGGGTGCCTTGATATTCCGCTGTTGGGCTGTCTATGTGTCACGACAAAGGCTTTATGCATTAGCGCGATTGGAGCAGTACCAAAATCCCCCTATGTTCTGGTCTATATGATGTCCTGCAAGGCCGGCGCAAACTGGATGGGTTGGGTGGAGGCTTTCAATTACGCTTCGGCATTCGTCGGGTTTACGGATTACGTCTTCAATGACGTTGCAGAGTCCTTCGACGCAAAATTCTGGAACAAAGTGAGAAGCGGCATGAACACGTTTCAGGCAGCAAATGCCGCGGTTGGCGAGGTGGATGAGAATGAAGAGCTTAGTCAGAAACTTGAGCCCATCAAGAAGTTCGTTGGTTCAACCGTATTGAGCGGGTGTAACTAAGAACCGGCAATCCTTAAGGCAGCGTAAGCGATAGGAACCAGGAGAATGATGAAGAGATTATTTCTCTGCAAATACCACTTGTCCGGAAGACTCCGGAACCTTGTGTTTCCGTTGGTTGTGTGCTTTACCATGTGTCAGGGATTATCAACGCTGGCAGCATCGACCGAAGTGTCGGTGACTGACTGCAGGTCGGTATCCCTACCCGATGTAGTGATCACGGACTCCCAGTGTCAGGCGCTGAACTTCTTTTTCACCACTTTCCTGAACCTTCCGATAAAGCAGATAAGGAACGCTGTATACAGGCCTGAAGATACTCCTTGGCAATTTGGAAGATTCATGGTGGATGGGAACGAAGTGGCGGTTTCCACAGAAGGCGTGTGCTGGTTCG
>CALDSM010000650.1 GCA_937923585.1 uncultured bacterium | reverse complement strand
TTTTAGAAACCAGTCAGGAGACCGGCGCGCAGATGTTTGGCGCATTGACATTGGCCGTGTCGCTGCTTGCGGCACCGGTGCAGGTTTCCTTCAGCGTGCCCATGGTCCGCATCGGCGAAACGGTGCCCGTTCAGCTGCAATGGACGGGCGAAATGCCCGCAAATGCCCAGTTGCAGTGGACCGCCAGTACGGGAGAGGTCCGGGAAGACGCGCCGGGCATGTATCTCTATGCCCCCTCCGACACCCCCGGCCGCGCCTTTGTCCGCCTTGCCGTGGTCACGCCGGACGGACTGTGGGCGGAAAGCGCCGCCCCGGTGCTGGCCTACAGGCAGTTTGTCATCCTCAAGGCGGATGATCTTGGACACCAGCCCGCGGACAGCTGGCCGAACTGGTTGGCCTACATGGACGAGATGCTCGGGCACCGGCGCCTCAAGGTGGCGCTGGGCGCCATTGGCCAGCGGATAAGCCTGCCGCCGGAGGAGATACGCGCCCAAATCAAGGCATGGCACGCCACGGGGCTGGTCGAGCTGTTCAGCCACGGCTACAACCACGGATATTACCCGCCCCCCGCAAACAAGAAGGCGCTGCCCGAGGGCACCACCTATGAATTCCAGGGCCGCCCCCATGATGAACAGTTGGAGCACCTGCAGCGCACACAGCAGATTGTCCGCGACAACTACGGCATTCAGATGCGCTCCTTTGGCGCGCCGTTTAACAAGTGGGACGAGAACACGGTGCAGGCACTGCACGACCTTGGCCAGATTGACGTTTGGATGATGGGTCCGCGGCAATCAGACCTCTTTCTGCTGTCCCGCGGCGGCGGCGAGATTGAGGATGCCGACGGTGTGCCTTCGCTGGCGACCTACCTGGACACGCATGACCCCGCCCGCCCGGTGGTGGTGCTGCAGCACCACCCGTATCTCGCGCCGTTCTGGAACGGATGGGGCGATTTCCAGGCCATCATGGACCGCATTCAGGAGGACGGGGGAACGTTCATTCTCCCCGGTGAATACGCGGACTTGGTCCGAAAGGGAACGCTTCCCCTGGAGCCGAACCGGCTCTTTCCCGATGCGGCTCTGGAATGCGCGGTGCGCATGGCGCTGGGAAAGTGGCAGTATCCCCTCGAACAGGATGACGCGGCCGCGCTCACCCGGCTGGAATGGGCGGGCCGCTTTCCACGGGTTCGGTCACTGGCGGGACTGGAAAAATGCACCGCACTGCGCGAACTGGACTTGCGGGACAACAATCTGGCGGATATCGGACCCGTTCTAACCCTGTGGCAGGCGAACGGCTTCGACTTGACGGTCCATTGGGAGGGAAACCCGGTGACGGAAGCCTTCGCCTGCGGAACGGTCCCCCGCTACGAGGCACAGGGATTGCGGCTCTATGTGACCGGCCCCTGCGACAATGTCCTGCTGACGTTGCGCGTGGAGGGCAAGGGCACGCTGGACCCGGCGCCCGGCGAGCACACACTGCCCCGCGGATATGTCGTGTTGCTGCGCGCCCAACCCGCGGCAGGCTGGAAACTTGAAGGATGGGACGGTGTGCCGGGGGCACCGGCCGGGGAGCGGCTCGAGGTCAGCCTGCCCGACTGCAAGACCATCACGGCCCGGTTTGCCGAACTGCCGCCTGTCGAGGGCGAAGGCGAGGCGCACAACGAGGGTGAAGTCACGCCACAGGAAGGCGAAGTGGTGAACGAAGGTGAACCGCCGACGGAGGGTGAGGTTGAAGGCGAACCTGTGGACGACGGGAAGAACGGCTGCCACGGCGGCACCTGCCCGCCGGAAACATCGGGTCCCGCACGGTGGCTGGAAGACCTGGCATGCGCTTTTGCCGCGCTCTTCGGCTCCGCGTCCTACAGGTTCCGCAGATAGTCTGCCCCGGCAAGATACTGCGCCGCGCCCCGCCGTTTCCCCTTGTTTGGGCAATACCCTGAAAACACAGACAGGCCGGCACGTCAACGACACTCGGAGTGCGCCAGATTCACCCCTCCAGCAGCCTGCGCTCCAACAGTTGACGCATGTCCCTGCGTCCGTCGGCGATGAGATAAACATGCACACTCTGCCCGGAAACTCGGTAGAGGATGCGGTAGGGTTTGAAGAAGACTTCCCGGTATTCGCGGATACCCAGCGCGGCAAGTTCCCTTGGAAACACGCCGCGTTCCGGAAACTCGGCCAGGCCTGACAGCATCCGGGCAATCCGGTCCAGAACCCGGTCCGCCTTTTCCGGCGAGTCATGCGCGGCGATGTAATCGAACAGGTCCGCAAGGTCACGCTCGGCATCGGAGGTCAGGTACACCGTGAATTTCATCGATCGCCGGCCCGCCGGCTTCGAATTCGCTGGACGGCGTCCTCCGCGCGCACCACCCTGCCCTCCCCGATTTGGCGGTTGCCCAGCGCAAGAATCTTGAGGAGCGCCAGGGTTTCCTGTGTGCCCTCGTAGGAGGCGATGTCCTGCACCACCAACCTTGCCTCCCCGTTCTGCGTGATCACGAGCGGTTCTGCGTTGTCGCCCAGATGCCGCGCGATTTCAGCCGCATGGGATTTCAAGTAACTGATCGGTTTGATTTGCCGCGCAATGCCCATGTCTGGTCTCCAATTTCCTATGACCAAATATAGACTGAATAAGGTCCGACTGTCAAACAGGAACGGAGGCAAGTGAGAGAGAAACTTCTATGGATGGGCCTTTCGCCAAAGCGCTGCATATTGCGGCAGTGAGACCGGCACATAGCCGTTGCCGAGCCGCTGCGCGACTTCGGCGATGTCCGCAGGGTTGTAAGCCCAGCTCAGCGCCATGGCCTGGATGAACGCGGGCCGTTCCGCGGGGGTGTTCGCCTGAATCTCCCTGACGAGCCAGTCAATCTGCTGCTCCTTGGAGAGCGCGGCGTAGTCGGCGGGCCAGCGGGTCAGTATGTGCGACACCATCGTGTCCCGCGCGCCGCCGAGCCTGTAGGTGGCGCTGGCGGCGGTAAGCCCGTCGTCGCGGCCCATGCCGGGCATGAGCAGCGCGGCCTGCGGAACGCCCCCGGCGAAACGACGCAGCACCGGCTCACGCGCGGCCCGGTCATTGGGCTTCCATGAATCGGTGTAGAGTCCCAGTTCGGTGAACCCCAGACGATCCATCAGTCCGGCGGTAATGCCCAGGTATTCCTTC
>CALDSM010000649.1 GCA_937923585.1 uncultured bacterium | reverse complement strand
GCATACGATGTCTGATCGTGACTGGAGTTCAGACGTGTGCTCTTCCGATCTGATGATGACGATGGGAATTGTGGCCGGGGCTTGGGCGGGGGCGTTCACGCTGGATGACAACGGCGCGACGGTGACGGTGAAGGACGGCGAGAAGCCGGTGCTCGTCTACCATTACACGATGGTTGACCCGCCGCAGGGCGTGGCGGCCAAGTTTCACCGTTCGTGCTACGTCCATCCGCTGTACGGGCTGGACGGCGAGGTGATGACGGAGGATTTCCCGAAGGACCATTACCATCACCGGGGCGTGTTCTGGGCATGGCCGATGAGCACGTACGGCGACCGCAAAATGGATGTGTGGACGCTGGACGATGCGCGGCAGGTGTTCGGGAAGTGGATTGCCAAGGAGGCGGGGCCGGACAAGGCGGTGCTGGAGATGGAGCACCACTGGGTGTTTGACGATGCGCCGGACAAGCCGATCATCCGCGAGACGGTGCGCATGGAGATTCTGCCCGTGACGGGGAAGGCGCGCCCGATTGACATTAGCCTGCGGCTGGAGAACGTGAGTGACAAGGTGTTCACGATGAAGGGGTCGGACGTGAGCAACAAGGGTTACGGCGGCATGTGCATCCGCCCCGATTCGACGCGCAAGCCCCTGTATTTCACGGCGGCGGACGGGACCATCGAGAAGGACGTGCTTGAACTGGCCACACCCTGGGCCGACGTGTCCTATGCGACCAAACCGGGCGGCGACGCGCTGTCGGGCGTGGCCCTGTTTGAGCATCCGTCCAATCCCGGCTATCCGCATCCGGGCTGGATACTGCGCAAATACGGTTTTCTGGGCCAGTCGTGGCCGCACACGGCCACGCATGAGATGAAGCCGGGCGACACGGTGGGACTGCGCTACCGCATGCTGGTGCACCGCGGTGACGCCAAGGCGGCGAAAGTGGCCGAGGCGTTTAAGGCGTTCGCCAAAGGCGCGGCGGGGCGGTAAACGCGTGTCTTGACCTTCGGAAAATGGGACTCATGAGACAAATGAGACCCGTGGGACCGATGGAGGCGTCTCGTTGGAACTGCGACCGCCCACAGGCCTAACGGGTCACATCTGTCTGGGCATTACAGGGCGAGCATGAAGGCGGTGAGATCGGCTTTTTCTCGGTCGTTCAGTCTCAGGCCTTCGATCAGGTTGAAGAATTCGACGGTGTCGGCAAGCGTGAGCAGGCGGCTGTCATGCATGTACGGCGGTGAATCCTTGATGCCCCGCAGCGGGAAGGTCTTGATGGGGCCGTCCGCGTTCGCCATCATGCCGTTGATCATCTGCGGCTTGTAGAAGCGCTCGGTCATCAGGTTGTGCATGGTGTTGTCGGTGTAGTAGGGCGCCGGATGGCAGTCGCCGCACTTTGCCTTGCCGAAGAACAGGTCCTGTCCCCGCAGTTCGGACTTCGTCGCCTTTGCGGGATCGAGTTTGCCAAAAATGTCGAGTTTGGGTGCGGGCGGGAAGTCGAGCAGCGCCTCAAATTCGGCCATGAAATGCACCTGGCTGCCGCGCTCAAGGATATTTATGCCCTTCTTCGCGGCCATGCCGGGGTCGCCGTCAAAGTAGGCCGCCCGCTGCTCGAATTCGGTGAAGTCCTCGATGGACTTGAGGGCGCGCTGGGAGCCGAAGAGCCGCTGGATGTTCACGCCGCGCAGCGACGGGGTTTCGATGCGGTGCCGGAACTCCTGCGGCCGGATGTCGCCGACCAGATGGGTGGCCGCGTCGGTGTGGCCGTTTACATGGCAGTCGAAGCAGGTGACGCCCCGGCTCGGCAGTTCTGAACGGCGGTCTTCGGTCTGGTTGAACTGCTGCTGCGGGAAGGGCGTGACCAGCAGGCGCACCCCCTCTATCTGCTTGGGGTTGAGCAGGCCGTTGAACAGCTCGTAGTAGTTCATGATCGTGACGACCCTGCCCTGCGACACGTCGCCGAGGTCGGGCCGCGTCGTCAGATAGATCGCCGGCGGATACTCGGGCAGGAAATGTGCCGGGATGTCAAAGTCCAGATCGTAACGGGTGAGGTCGCGCTGCTCCTGGAGTTTGATCTCGTCTATCACATGTTTGGGGAAGAGCATGCCGCCTTCGGGATGGTTGGGGAAGGGCAGCGGCATGAACCCGGCGGGGAAGAGACCCTTTTCGCGAATCTGCTCGGGCTTCATGCTGTTCAGTTTGGACCAGCTCATTCCCGCCGGCAGTTTCACCCGGACGCCGCCCTGCACGTGCTTTCCGCGCGACATGCAGGCGCCGTCCTGGGGTTTGTCGCCCAGGTCATAGCGCTGCTCCAGCAGCGCCGCCTGCCGCGCATTGAGTTCAGGCCTGGCAGCCTTCATTCGCGCCATAATGGCGGAGAAATCCTCCGTCACCACGGGCGAGGAGTAGCTGCTGGCTTTCTTGCCCGCCTCCTGCGCCTGCGCGCCGTCCCCGCAGGACAAAGCCGCCATCAAGACGCCCAGGAGGGCAGACCCCAATATGAAGTTCCTCATGTTCATGACCGATTCCTTTCTCGTTGTTCCAAGGCAAGCGGCATGTCCTCCGCCAAGTCATGGATTCGCACCAGACTGCATCCGCGAATACTGACCGCTTGTTTGCCAGCCCAAACCTGATTAGAGCGGCGGGAAAGTAAACATCCCAGTCCCGAAGGCAATTCCCCACATGCTATAGTTGACATAGCGGTAACAATTACTATTAGCATATGGATTCAGAGCCAGGGGGAATGAACAGAGTCGCGACAAGAAAAGCGTCCGGCGGGGGCGGGACGGCGATGAATGACCGGCGACAACCGTGCCCGCCACGCATGTTGAGCGGACGTGCGGCCCGTGCTAGGATGGCTGCCGCAAGAAGCCGCGACTCATGGAGGTGATGGTTCCAGAAGCGGCGGCCCGGCCAAAGAGTTGATCGACAGACCATGCCCGAACCTTTGCCTGACACCCAAGCCAGCATGCCCGGGGTCGGTTTCCCGAAGAGAACCGACCGCGCCGCGGCCGTATCCGCGTATTTCGGGCTTTCGCCATTTCTCACTCCGTGGCTGCAAGAACGGCGCGATTCGATGGCCGCGCACCATGCCCGGCAGTCGGACGCGCTGTTTCTGCTCCTCTTTGCGGTTGTCCTCTTGTTTGCAGCCACCGTGGCCGTGCTTTCCGTGGTCATGCTTCGGTGGCGCGCGGTGTATGACGCCGGGCATTACGAGGCGTGGACGCTGAGCATCTTCCGCAAGCTGCTGATCGCGTGGGCGGTCTTCTGGGTCTACGGCGTCGGATTGGCGCTGTTTGGTTCCCGCGCCGAAATTCCATGGATTGGCGGCCTGGGCCGCTGGCGCGGGGCCATCGCTGTGCGCGTTGCGCAGGTTCTTGTCTGGTGCCTGACGCTGGCGGGTGCCGCGCTGGCGGCGCGCGCGTCGGCACTGGCGCCCGAGAGCACCTCTCCCGCAAGTGCGTGCTTTCTCTATGAGGATGTTGACGGGCGTTATCCCCGC
>CALDSM010000648.1 GCA_937923585.1 uncultured bacterium | reverse complement strand
GCGAACCCAGAATGACCACCATGGCGAAAAAGAGCAGCACGTAAAGCACTTTGTCTCGGACCGCCTCGCGGAAGGTGTTTCCCGCCACCGCCAGGATTCTCATTTTGCGGCCTCCTTCTGCTGTATCCGGGCGAAGAAATCGTCCAGCGACTCGCGCACGGGCTGTATCTCGCGAATGCGCCCGCCTGCGGCGAGGATGTCTTTGGCCAGCGCGTTGGCCGCATCCAAATCGGCGACCCGGAACAGGTATGCCTGGTCAATTTGCCGGTGCCCGGTGGCGCGTGCCGCCAGGGTTGCGGCGGTGGCACTGTCCAATCCCTCCGCCGACACCTCCACGTCCTTCATGAAACGGCCCGGCAGATCGTCCACCCGGCCGTGGTGCGCCAGCCGGCCCTCCACCAGCATGCCGATGCGGTCGCACAGTTCCTCCACGTCGCTGAGCACGTGGGAACTGAAGAATATGGTCTTGCCCTCGTCCCGCAGACGGAGAATGGCCTCACGGATCATGCGGCGTCCGATGGGGTCGAGCCCGCTCATTGGCTCGTCGAGAATGAGCAGCGGCGGGTCGCCCACCAGCGCCACGGCAAAGCCCACCCGCTGGCGCATGCCCTTCGAGAAGCCGCGGATACGGCGGTCGGCGATGTCCTCCAGTTCCAGCAGCCCGGCCACCCGGTCCCACTGGGCCTGTCGCTGCGCGGCGGACAGCCCGCGCAGCCGGCCATAGAAGGCCAGCGTTTCGCGCGGCGTAAGGTATTCGTAAAAATAGGGTTGTTCGGGCATGTAGCCGACCAGACGGCGTGCTTCGCGGCGGCGTATGTCCTCGCCGAACAGGGCCGCTCCGCCGCTGGTGGGATGAATCAGCCCGCACAGCAGCTTGATGGTGGTCGTCTTTCCCGCCCCGTTGCGGCCGACAAAGCCAAACACCTCGTTTTCAGCCACCTCAAGGTCGAGTTCCCGCAGAGACCGCACTGCGGCCTTGCCAATCACCTTGTATGTCTTGCTCAACGCGCTGGTGACAATTGCAGCCATATCCCGTTCCCATACCGGCTCGCGGTCCTGGCCAGAACGGCCCGGCGCGGAAAAACCTGCGCTTCCCGGCGGCCTCCATGCCGCCACCGCGTTCATTGTAACGCAAGAATTATGGGCGGGGTTAACTTCTCTGCCGGGTGGAAATGCTTCGGGGCGATTGACAAGGCACCCCGCCCATGCAATAATCCGGTTGGACATTCGCAACGGGCATGACCTGACTACGTTTCCAAGTCAAACCGCCAGGAAGCGGCTGTAATACGGAGGCACCGCCATGCGATGCGTTGGCACACTTTTCCTGCTTCTGCTGGTTTGCATTGGGGCCGCAGGCCAGGAGGCGACCATCTCGAATGTCACCTTCACGCAGTCGCCCTCCGGCACCGGGACACAGGTGGACATTTACTACGACTTGGCCAGCCCGGGGGGGAACTGCCGCGTGTCCGCCTACCTTTCTCGGGACGGGGGTGCCACCTTCCCCACGGCAATTGTGCATGCGAACGGCGACATCGGCGCCGGCGTCGCCCCCGGCATCGGCAAGCATATTGTGTGGTACGCCGCCCCGGACATCCCCAATGAGACGATTGCCCAGGCCCGCATCCGGCTGGTGGCCGACCTGTTCCCGGCCGACCCTGTCTACGCGGTGGGCACCCATGACGTCACCTATTTGGACGCATCGCGCGGCAACCGTTCCGTGACGTGCCGGGTGCGCTATCCGGGCGCCTGGGGGGGGCCGGATGCGCCCGTGGCGGGGGTGGCGGGTGTGCGGTTTCCCGTGGTGGTTTTCGGCCATGGCTGGCTGACGCCTGTAAACGACTATACCTACCTATGGAACCAGGTTGTCCCGGCGGGCTACATCATGGTCATGGTGGACACGGAGACCGGCGTGAATCCGGACCAGGACCAGTTTGCGCGGGACGAGGCCTTCGTGGTGGACAGTTTCCGGCAGGAGAACGCCAATCCGGCGTCGTTCTTTTACGGCAAGGTGGCCGATGCCTTTGCGACCTCGGGGCACAGCATGGGCGGCGGCGCCGCCGTCATTTCGGTCCAGTAGATCGGAAGAGCACACGTCTGAACTCCAGTCACGATCAGATCTCGTAT
>CALDSM010000647.1 GCA_937923585.1 uncultured bacterium | reverse complement strand
GGGGTTGAGCATGTTCACCATGCTGGCTGCGCCGAGCCCGATCCATGTGGACGTCTCGTCAAAGACCCACTTGGCATAGGCGTCACCCGCAACGGCCGCGTCAAATATCATTCTTCCTGTCAGCTTCTTGCGGTCGCCGCCGGTGGCTTTCTTCAGGGTTGTTTTGGCGCTGTTCCAGCCCGTCGAGGCGGTGCGGACCATGCCGGAGACGGAGGCGTAGGCCTCCAGGCAACCCTTCGAGCCGCAGCCGCACTTGCGCCCGCCGCGCATAACCTTCAGGTGGCCCAGTTCGGCCGCGGTGCCGTCAATGCCGCGCAGCAACTGGCCAAACACAACAATGCCGCCGCCCACGCCGGTGCCCAGCGTAAACACGACGACCGACTCAGCGCCCTGGCCCGCGCCCAGCCAGTACTCGCCGTAGCAGGCCACGTTTGCGTCGTTGTCCACGTAGCAGGGCACGCCCAGCCGCTTGGTCATCTTGGCGGCGAGGGGCACGTTCTTCCACCCCGGCAGGTTGGGCGGGCTGAAGACGATGCCGGTCTTCCAGTTCATCGGGCCGGGCGCGCCGAAACCGGCCGCCAGCACATTGTCCATGGCAAGCCCGTTTTCCTCCAGCAGGTCGCGCACGCTCGCCTCCATGGCGTCCATCACCGCCTTGGGCCCGCCCTCCGCATCGGACGGACGCGACGCCTTCGCGATGATCTTCTTCTCCGTGGAGACAATGGCGGTCTTCACAAAGGTCCCGCCCAAATCAACGCCGATAATCACCTTGCTCATGCTCGCCAAGCTCCATTGTTTCTTGAACCACAGAGGACACAGAGGTACACAGAGGTTAACAGAATCCCAGTTACATTCCAGCAAGAATCAATTGGCTTTTCATATTCCTCTGTGTACCTCTGTGTCCTCTGTGGTTCAAAGAAGAACCCCAAGACAGACTCGAAGAACGCGCAGAGGCTAATTTGCCCTTCTTTTGATTCCGTCTTTCAAATGTTCGACATTGAAATTGATCAGCAGGCCAATCTTCTTGCCGCTCAGCTTCAGATACGTTATCAGTTGGGCCTCGTGAATTGGAAGCAGGCCTTCGCAGGCCTTCAGTTCCACGATCACCTCGTCGCTGACCACCAGATCCAACCGGTAACCGGCGTCAATCTCAACGTCATCATAGCGCACGGGCAGCTTGAGTTCCTCCAGCACCTTGAGCGAGGCAGGCCCGGTAGGCGCTTTCCAGAAGTCCCGGCCCCAACTTGCTATGAACCTTCATGCCTGCAGCAATGATGGCCTCGGTGATGACGTTGATTTCCATCGCTCTTTACTCCTCGTTGATTGTGGAAATCCTCTCTTGAACCACAGAGGATATTGAGGTTCACAGAGGACTGCTTGTCAGGTATGTGTTCCATGGCAATAGTTCTTTTGAAATCTGCCACAAAGACAGGCGGCAGGCTCCATGAACGGACAACGGACAACAGACCTCAACAAGCCTCAACTATCACAGAAGAAGGGTCGAGAAGACCTCTACACTCTAGTTCAGAGACCCAAAATTCAACTCTCTTTTCCCCTTCCTCTGTGTGCCTCTGTGCCCTCTGTGGTTCAAGAAATGGTTTTCACGTGCTCCAGCGCGCGTGTTAGCCGCGCCACGGCGGTTTCCTTGCCCAGCAGTTCGGCCAGTTCAAACAGCCCCGGCCCCACGGGCTTGCCCGTGAGCGCCAGTCGCGCGGCGTTGACCAGGCTGCCCAGTTTCACGCCTGTCGCTTCGACTTCTTTCTCAAACGCGGCCTTCAGCGCGTCGTGTGTCCATTCGTCTGCGGCGGACATCATGCGCAAATCCGTCTCCAGCCACGCCACCGACTCCGGCTGGCGGAAGTACTTGTTCTCCGCCTTCGGATCGTAGGTTTCGACGTCGCGGAAGAAGAAGTCCACATAGTCCACGATGTGGTTCAGCGTGGGAATCTTCTCCTGGCAAATCGCCGCCATCCTGGTCAGCCATTCGGGTGATTTGCCGGACGTGTCTATACCCTTGGCCGCGATAATCGGCAGCACACGGTCGCGCAGGTTCTCCGGCGTGAGCATGCGAATGTGCTGGCCGTTCAGCCAGTCCAGTTTCTTGCGGTCAAAACGCGCGGCGGATTTGTTCAGCCGGTTGATGTTGAACAGGTGTTTGAGGTCTTCCAGCGAGTAGAACTCGCGCCCCTCCTCCTCGGAGGTCCAGCCGAGCATGACCACGTAATTAATCAGCGTCTCCGGCAGATAGCCCTCGTCGCGCCAGTCGAGCACGTTCGCGCCGTGCATGCGCTTGCTGTACTTCTTTCCCGTCTCGTCGAGCACCATGGGCAGGTGCGCGAACTGCGGCAGCGCATAGCCCAGCGCGTTGAACAGCATGATGTGGCGCGGCGTGTTCGTCAGGTGGTCATCGCCGCGGATGACATGCGTGATCCGCATCAGGCCGTCGTCCACCACCACCGCCAGATGGAAAATGGGGTCGCCGTTCGGCTTGAGAATGATAAAGTCGTCAAATTCCCTGTTGCTGAACCGCACCTGCCCCTGCACGAGATCGTCCACGACGGTCTCGCCCTCGGGCACGCGGAACCGCACCACGAACGGCGCGTCGCCCTTTGCGGCGATTTCTTCCGGCGTGAGGTTGCGGCAGCGTCCGCTGTAGCGGAACGGCCGTTTCTCCGCCTCGGCCTGCGCGCGGTCCGCGTCCAGTTCCTCCTTGGAGCAGAAACAACGGTACGCTTTGCCCTCGGCCACCAGGCGCATGCCCTCGGCATGGTGCTGTTCCCGCCGCTGCGACTGGCGGTAGGGACCGAGCGCGCCCTTCTCCGGCTCATCGCCGAAAGGCGGGCCCTCGTCCCAGTCAATGCCGAGCCACTTGAACCCCTCGCACATCGCCGCAACGTATTCTTCCTCGGTGCGCTCCGCATCGCTGTCTTCCAGGCGCAGCACCACGGTACCGCCCTGGCTCCGTGCGAACAGCCAGTTGAACAAGGCCATCTTGGCCGTTCCGATGTGCAGCAATCCC
>CALDSM010000646.1 GCA_937923585.1 uncultured bacterium | reverse complement strand
GAGATCTGATCGTGACTGGAGTTCAGACGTGTGCTCTTCCGATCTAACTCCTGTTCAATCCGGGGTCGCAGGTCTTGGAGGGTGGTGCGTATCTCTTCCCTGTTCATGGATGCCATGACTCCGCCGTTTGTCCTCATCTGAATCCATTATAGCGGCTGTGAGTGGCATTGCCAAGTCCGTACGCCGTGGACAACCGGCGTTTCAGGCAAAATCCCGGTGGATGGCCTCAAACACGCTTTCGGGTGTGATGGCCTTCAGGCATTGGTTGTCGAGGCAGGTGGAGACGCGGTAGTTGGAGGTGTTGAAGCAGGGGCTGCACGCGAAGCCGGCGTTGAACAGGTGCGCGCGCGCGGTGAGCGGGGCAAAGAGTACCGGCGTTTCGGGGCCGAAAAGCACATAGCTGCGAATGCTCGTCAGCGCCGCGAAGTGGGCCGGGCCGCTGTCCGTCGTGAGCAGTGCGTCGCACAGGCCGAACAGCGTGATAAGTTCGCGCAGGTTGATCCTGCCGGCAAGATTCAACACCCGTTTTCCGCCGAGTTTCTCGCAGAACGTCTTTGCTGCCTGCATTTCGTTGGGCAGTCCCACGACAATAATGCTGCCCTCCGGGAATGCCTCCAGAAACAGCCGGGCCACGGCGCCGAAATTGGCCTCATTCCACTGGCGCACGGGCAGTTCATCGAGAAACTTCGGATTGAGCACCAGCCTGGGCCGCCCGGTCTCACCCGAAAGTCCGCCCTCCTCCAAGACCGCGCGCACGCGGGACAGTTCCTCCGGGGTGGGATGATAGACGGGCAGCGGATAGTCCGGCGCGATGGCCGGTGCCGGGGTCTTGGTCATGGGAATGGCCGCCGGGTCCATCCAGGCCGTTTCGGCCAGCAGCAGAAAGGACTGGGCCATTGACAGATAGGGATTGTTTTGCACGCGGTGGGTAAGCAGGTCGCCCCGGTACATGCCCTCGCTGGCAAACCGGTGCCAGCCAATGCGCCTGCGCGCGCCGGCCAGAAAGGACAGCAGTGCCGTGAACCGGACCAGGAACTCGAAGTCCACAATTGTGTCTATGCCGGTCCTGCGCACGGCCCAGAGCATCTTCAGGATGCTGGTGACAAACGACAGCAGACCGTCGTCTCGCAGGGTGAGGATGTTCTCTTTCGGGATGAGCCCCAGAATATCCAGGATCTCCCTGTTTCGCGCGAAGACGCAGATGAACACGTTCTCACGGCCCAGCCGTTTCATGGCCGCCTCAAAGGCGGGCACGGCGAGCACCATGGCACCCTGCTCTGAGGGCTTGAGAAACATCAGGCGGCGTATGGGCGCGTCCATGTCCGGCGGCGCGATGCGGCCCGCCAGACGGTGAATGAGCGTGAAAAGAAGACAGAGCGGCACCCCCACATACCGGTCAACCCATCTGAAGATAGCAACATTCATCTCAGGAGGAGGCGCCTTCCGTCTCGGGCGGATTGATGACGATCAGGCTCCAGTCGTCATTGACCGGCTCCACCTTGTACACGCGCGGGTCTATTTGCTCCGCGAAGGCCTCCAGTTTCCTCCGGCGCACAAACACCAGCTGGTGTTTGCCCTCGGTCTTGGCTTTCTTCAGCACGGCGGGCGCGTCTTCAAGTTCCGCTTTTGCCACCGGGCCACAGTGCAGATAGAACTGCAGGCCCAGCAGCGCCTCCTGCTTGAGCACGTACAGGTCGCACTTGGGGTATTTCGCGACAATGGGTCCCGCATCCCGCGCCAGTACGGACATGTCTTTGGACGAGTGCATTGCGGGGATGTCAATCAGGAAGAGTCCCTTGCCCGCGACGATGACGGCAGTGACGGCCGCGGCGGTCGCCATCACGGTGCGCAGGCGCAGGTGCCCTCCCGAGACAAGCCATTCCAGTCCCTTTCCGACGGCCAGGGCCATGGGCGCGAACAGGGGCAGCATATAGAGCGGCAGCCGCGAATTGACGGCGCAAAACACTGCGAACGGAATGAGAAACGCGGTCACGATGAACAGCCATTCGGCCGGGTGCGGCCATGCGGTCACCCGTCTCCAAAGGCCTTTTGGCCACGGAATGTGTCTCTGCCTGGCCGCAATAACGAACACCCACGGCGCCGTGCCGAACAGGACAATCGGAAGGTACATGGTGAAGGGCTTGTACCACTCGGCGTTCCGGCGGGCCTCGTCGGTCACGTTGCGGGCGATGCCCTCCTTCCAGATCCAGTCCTGCATCAGGCCCGGATGGGTCCACGCCTTCTCGGCATACCAGGAGAAGCCGATGAGCAGGAAGGCAAGCAGGCCCAGCGGATTGAAGAACTGGGGCACCTGTTCGCCTTTCCGTCGCAAATGGAAGAACACGATGATGGGGCCAATCAGGCACAGCAGCGCCGGGAAACCCTTGGTCAGAAAGGCCAGCCCAAACACCGCCCACATCACGACCACGCAATAGCCCCGCTTCCTGCGCATCGCCCACCAGAACGCCAGCAGGGTGAGCGTTTCAAACAGGGCCAGCAGCGTGTCGGTGGAAAGGCTGTGCGACGCGGCGGCCGGGAACAGGGACGTGCCGTAGGCAAGGGCGCAGTAAAAGCCGGCCGACGGCCTCCAGACGAGCGCGCCCAGGTAGTAGACCGCGATGACCGTGAAAACAAAGGCGAAGGACTGCCCAATGCGGGCCCCCCAGGCGTTTTCGCCCAGAACTTTCATGCCTGCGGCGATCATGTAATAGGTGAGCGGCGGTTTGGTCCAGTGGTTGACCCCGTTGAGCACCGGCTCGTCCAGTGTGCCCTGCTCCATGCTTTGGCGGGCACACTCGGCGTACCGGCCCTCGGTGGACTCATAGAGTCCGCGGGTGCCCTGGAAGGCAAACCCGGCAATCACGGCAAGCAGCACCACAAACAGCAGCGGCCGTTTCGGCAGGGTCGCCGCCACGTCGGCGGATTCAGCGTTCAATTCTGTTTCAGTCATGGGAAACCTTTTCAAACCTCCGCACGGCGGCGCGATGAAGGTGGAACCGGCGAATTCTCGTTCTTATGTACCCAAGCGGGCTTTGCCAAGCCCGTACCTGCAGCTGGACATAGTTTACGGAGCGTTCGAGCCAATTTTATACTGAGGTATTTGCCAAACGCCTAACCTTTTGTGCCTGTTTGCATTTAAGTCGCCGGGGATTTTGGCTTACCCCAAGCCTGGCGGGGAAATAGCCGCTCGCCACGCCTCCTCTGAAGAGAACAGCGAGTCGAACTCCCGCCGGTTTTTGGGAACCTCATCTACGGCCATACACTACCCCTTGGGGCGACTGGAGTCAAGGGAACATCAATTTTCCCAAATTCGTGGTCTGGTCTTGCGAGTGAAAACGGCCGCGCCTATCTGCGTCTGTGGGAACGCAAACCGGTGTTTTGATTCTTGGCCGCCGCCATGGCCCGTTCCCAGACCACCGCAAACTGCGTTGCCGCGGCTTGGACACTGTATTGGCGCTCGTACAGCCGCCGGGCGTTGGCGATACGTTCGCCCGCTGGGCCGCGGCGTTCCAATGCCTCGTCTATCGCATCGCGGAGCGACTCGTCGTCTTCAGGGTTGACCCAGCGGACCACGTCCTGCCGGGCCAGTTCATCGGGACCCGCAGGGTCGCCGATAATGACCGGCGCGCCCGCGGCAAAAGCTTTGGCCAGCGCAAAGGGATCAAGGCTGTAGCGCGGCGTCGGAGCCATCACGGGCCAGAAAAGTGCGGCACTCCACCGTTCCGCCGGCTTGTCTGTGACCACGTGGTCCGGCAGGTCGATGCCCAGCGCCAGTTCTGCCGGTGTGGGCCGCGCCTTGCTGTCTTTCCGCCCCGCCCACAACACCCGGCGGGCCTCGGGCCGGTGGTCCACGAGTCCTTCGCCCTCGTAGCCGCCAAGAAAAGTCGCCCGCCCGTCGAGCATCCGGTCCACCCGGGGATTGCCGGTGGTCCAGACGGCGGCTCTCGATGCCATATCCGGCACCGTTCCTTTGCTGTTCACATCGGCCTCTGTCAGGTCGAGCACGATGCCCACGCCGTATTCGGCCGATGCGGCCAATCCGAGTCCAAGGGTATGGCGCAGCGCACCCACGCACACCACGACGCCGCCTGCCGCGGTATCCAGGTGGCTGCGGGCATCCCACGCACCCTCCTTCAATCCCGCCCCGGCAATGCACCGCTCCTGCGCGTCGAATCCCGCCGCGCGCAGGGCCGCGGCGAGTGCCTTGCCGCGCACCGCATCACCGGGCCGCAGGTCGCAGGACACCACGGTTACGCGCCGTTTGGCGCCCCGTCGGGGGGCGGCCAGTCCGCCCGCATAATGGCTCCGCACATTCTCCGCAATGGTCGCCTCGGTAAACGCGTCGTGGCGGCGCTGGGTGTCGGTAAGCTGGCCCCATGCGGTGTTGCGACGGTAAAGCATCAGATAGCGGTCCACGAGCACCGGGTCCTGCGCAAAAGTGTATTTGAGCGCGAGGTCCCAGTCCTGGCTGCGCGGAAGCGATTCGGTGAATCCCCCGAACAGCCGCTGAAGCTCGGCCCGGTGGAAGAAGCCGTTCAAATCTATGTAATTCTTTTCCGCCAGCCGTTCATAGGAGAACTCCAGTGCGCGGGCCGACCGCAGCCGCAGGTTCCCCGCCGGGTCCGCCCAGGCGTCCACGTACCGCGCAAAGGCGCACCAGCGCCCGCGATGTTCCTCCAGTGTGCTTGCCATGATCTCCAGAAAGGCCGGATGCCACAGGTTGTCCGTGTCCAGATAGGCGATGTACTCCCCGCGCGCCTCGAACAACCCCCGGTTGCGGGCCAGGGCCGCGCCGCCGTGGGTAAGCCGCAGCACGCGGACCCGCCTGTCGCCCGCCTTGCAGGCCGCGTCGGCCGTGCCGTCGTCGCTGCCGTCGTCGCACACGATCAGTTCCCAGTTGGACCAGGTCTGGTCCATCACGCTGCCGACGGCCTCGGCGACGACCTCCGCGCGGTTCCAAGCGGCCATGATCACCGACACCAGCGGCCCGCCGGAGGGCGGCAGGTTTCGCCGCCCGGCCGCCAACCGCTGCTCACTTGCGCGAAAGGCCGCCCCAAAAGCGGGCCAGTCGCCCTTTTCCGCCAGCGGGCGCACCAGTTGGTGGAAACGTGACTTTCGCCACGCCTTCGGCTGCGGCGCCGTCGGGGGGACAACATTTGCAGCGGCGCCGGATTCCGGACGCGCCTTCCAGCGGCGGAACCGGGCCATCACTTCGGAGGCATCCTCGGTGGGCATGCGGAATCTCGGTATTTTCAAGCCCAGGGCGCCGGACAGCATGCGCAGCACAAGGCCGATGCGCCACCAGGGACAGCCCGCGGCACGCAGTATCTCCCGGTGCATCGCCGGCACCATTTCGGTCAGCCGGGCAAGACCCTGGTGCGCCGCGCTTTGGTCCAGTGTGCCCGCCTCCAGCCGTCCCAGCAGGTCGCGCTGCAAAACAACCGCCTCCTCCCGCCATGCGGCAACGTGCCCCAGCGGCCCCTTCGCCCCCGTCTTGACCAGATGGACGCGCCCCCCGAGCTGCCACCACCAGAGCGCGTCCATTTCGGACGCGGCGAGACACAGGTCTTCCAGCCATTCAGAGACCAGCAGGGCATTCTCGAGCCAATGGGCCCGCTCCCCGGCGGACAGGGGCGCAGATTCGGTATTTGCCGGTTGATCCTTGAGCATGCGGGTTTCCAAGAAATGCGGTCGGGGCGTGCAACCCGTCTATCCTAACCCACCTCCAAAGAACAGTCAACGCGGGGCTGTCCAAGGTATTCGAGAAATGGCTAGCCTTTTGTGCCTGTATGTAATTACATGCACGGGGATTTTGGGTCTACCCCAGGCCGAGCGGGGAAATGGCCTCGCGCAGGCCTGGAATGGGCCCGCCTGAGGCAGAATCATGTGCAACACCCTTACAATGTAATTGTAATATATATAACCATCGAACTATATGTGAAAGAGGGCGCTACGATTGCCCGAACTGGGCATCCATCTGGCCGGGGACAGCAGGGCGTTGGGCAGCCACGGCTGGCCGACCGACAAACGGCCCCGGACGGACGTCGCTAGGCGGACGCGGACTGGGGACCGAAGACCTACAGCGGCAACTTGTCGGACTTTGGGCGACAGTCCTGCCATTCGCGTTCACACGCCATGAACACACGCCGGCTTCTCGCCTTCCCCATTTACCCAACGGTATGTTTCTATCATCTGTGCCGCAAAGCGAGGCCAAGTGTACTTGTTTTCCACCAGGGCGCTTCCACGTGCACCCATGGCCCGCAAAATGTCCGGGGAAAGACGTGTGGCCGCGTCCAACGCGGCGGCCAGCGGCTCAACACCGAGGTCTGTCCACCAGCCGCAGCCCTCCGTTTCAACCTCCCGCCAGGGGGCCCCCTTGGTGACAATCGTGGGCACCCCGCATGCCAGCGCCTCGGCCACCACCAGTCCGAAGTTCTCGCTGAACGTCGGCAGAACAAACAGGCTCGTCCGGGCGAACAGGCTCCATTTTGCCTTGCCGTACACGGGGCCAACAAACTCCACGCAATCCGAGAGTCCCGCCGCGCGCACAGCACGCGCCGCCTCCGCCTGATGTCCCTTGAAATCCGGCCCGGCTACCAGCAGCTTCCAGCCTTTCGGGCGCACTTTGGCCCAAGCCCCAATCAGATTGGGCAAACCCTTCCTGGGGTGAAGTCGAGAGAGAAAGAGCGCGATGCGCGGGGTCCGGTCCGCCTCTTCCCGCGCAACCCGGGGAGGCAGCACAATGCCATTGGGAATGACGGCAATGGGCTGTCTCAGCCCAAGCGCGCGCATGTCTTCGGCCTCGCTTTCCGCCGTGGCATGAAGCAGGGCGGCCGCCTGCAAGCTGCGGCGTTGATACGCCAGCAGGGCCAGTCTCTTCTTGAACGGGTTGGCGGCCATGGACCATCTCGAGAGTCCGTCATGCGGGGATACAATGACGGGGATATTCCGGCTGCGTCCCACACTGGCCGCGACGATCCCTGAGTACCTCCAAACGCTGTGGTCATGGAATACCTGGGCGTCCGCATGCAGCAGCGCCGCACGCAATCCCGGGGCATACCCGAATTCGCGCGGTCCCCGCATGGGAAGAAGCCGGTGAGCAAAAAGCAGCTCATCCCTGAACGAGGCCGTGTCGTCCGCGCACGCCAGCGCAAGCACTTCCAGGGGAAGCCCCTGGCGAAGGCATTCCGACGAAAGATCCCGCACGACTTGGGAGACGCCGTTGCCATGGTTGTAAAGTGATGGGGCGATGATGGTTAATCTGGGTGTTGCCATGGCCATACGGTCCGTATTTATCGTGCGGCTACGGACACACTCTAGCACCCCATGGTGGTCTGTCGGTAACACGGCTTGTTCCGTCATTTTTCTCAAAACCGTCTGCCGGGAACAGGCTCAGCCGCCGCGTTTTTTTCTTCGGCGGGCAAGCGCCTCGCGGACCAGCCGCACCGGTTCCCAAAGCACTGCAATCGGGCGGTAGGTGAGACGGATGGGATCGCCCAGCGCGCGAAGCCGATCGTTAATGGCGGCGAGTAGCACCGGCACCCCATACTTCTTGTAGCTGAAGCGGCTTTTCTTGCCCGCGTTGTCGTTGTGAAAGCGCCAAGCGCCGAGGGTGCGCGGGTTGGAGTAGAGCGGGCCGAAGCGGCAGGCGATAAATGCGATGAAGGTGTCCGGACAAACGACCAGTTGCTCGGGCAGGGGGAAGATCCGGTCCAGCACGCTCTTGTGGAACATTAGGGCCGAGGTGGGGGCGAACACCAGAAACAGGTCGTGGCGCGTGGCGGTGTTGACTTCGCCCGTTTCGAGCCACAGGGGATAGAAATCGCCACTGCATATGGGGTTGAAGAAGCGCTTGCCGGAGCCGTCCTCCACCTGGTGCTGGTAAACCGCACCGTCCGGCAGGGTTTTCATGAAGGCCAGCATTTCCTGCAATTTGGTGGGCGCCCAGTGGTCGTCGCTGTCGAGAAAGGCAATCACCTCGCCCTTTGCCTCGCCAAAAGCGGTGTTCATGGCGGCGGCCTGGCCCCGGTTTTCCTGGCACAGAAGGCGGGCGGGGAAGGGTGCATTGGCCAGTTTCTCGCGGATGACCTCGGGCGACCCGTCAGTGGACCCGTCATCCACGACAATGAGTTCGCAGTTGCCGTGGGTCTGCCCAAAGACGCTGTCGATGGCCTGCCCCACAAAGCGGGCGTAATTGTAGCTCGTCAGGATCACCGAGACGGGCGGGTCATCGGACAGGGCTGGCATGGCGGGCCGGTTCATGCGTCTAAAGGTATCAGGAAAGGCCGCACGGCGCAAATGGGGGCGGGCCAGCGCGTTCCTTTGCCGCGAGTCTACCGTGCCGCATAGGCAATCAGGTTCAGCAGCAGCATGTCTGCCGCCGGGTGCCGGTCCACGTTGTCGAGAATGTTGAACGTGTTCAGCACGATGCGACCCTCGCCGACCTTGTATGCGCCTATCATCACGCCCGCGGCATAACCGTCGGGGCGGCTGGAATGGCAGACGGCGAAGGCCGCTGCGGCGGTGTCGTCCGGCGTGTCCTGCCCCTCGAAGAAGAGGTTGGAGATGACCGGGCCGTAGCAGTCCCAGTCCATGACGCCGGGACTTTGCAGCCCGGTAAAGACGGCGTGCCGCTTTGCCACGCATTCCTTGTGGTAAAGCCAGTCGGAGAAATGGGTGAGGCGGCCCCGGTTCTTGACCGGCAGCAGGGCGGTTTCATCGTCGCCCTCCTTGAATGCGCCCGGATTGAGGAACACCGCCGTGCCGCCCTGATTGATGCGCTGCATCAGGCCTTCCCGCTGTTCGGGCTTCAGTTCGCCGACCAGGATGACGCGGCTGTCCTCCACAATCGCGACGCCGTGTGACTTCAGCCATTCTTCCACGCGCGGTTCCACGCCCACCACGGAGACGCCGGCCGTTGCGGTGCCCTGCGGCACTTCGGACACATGGAAGGTTAGGCGTCCGCCGGTGGGGGCACCGCCGCGTTCCAGTGTGGCGCACAGGGTGTATTTGCCCGCGGGACCGGTGAACGTGACCTCTTCATCGAGCACCGGCACCGCCAGCGGTCCGTCCTCGCCTTCCGCCGGTTTCGGGATGACCACGTCAATTTTCTTTTCCCAAGCGACGCCGTTAGGGCCGAGCACGCGCAGCCATGCGGGATAGTTGCCGGGCGCGAGCACGTCTTCATTGGCCAGGACGGCCTCCAGCTTGGCGGGTCGTCCCGCGTATACATTCATCGGCGCGGCGAACAGGCACCAGCGCAGCGGCGACCAGCCATCCTGAAGCGTGTCCATGATGCCCGGTTTGAACTCACGCCAGAAGGTCCACAGCCCCTCGCCGGTGTAGCCGTGGTCGAGCAGGCCGGTGAGGTTGTAACCGCAGATGTTCGGGTTGGAGCGGATCAGGTTGAACCCGAGGGTGCGCTGTCGGCAGTGCATGGCCTGGCTGTCGCGCAGCATCTCCTCCGGGAAGGCGTAGACGCCGTCGAAGCCGAGCCGCATCCAGTCGGCCGTGAGCTTCTCCTCGGTCTGCCTGAAGAACTTGGTGTCGTCCCATTCCGGATTGGCACCGTGCTGTTCGTAATGGCGCAGTTCGCGGACGGCGTTCATCAGGCTGCCGATGCCGTATTCGGACAGGAACACGGGCTTGCTGTCTTTGCCCAGGTTGCGGATGCCCGCCTCGATGGCGGGCGTGTGCGGCGTGCCCGGATAGACATGCGCGTCGCCAGCGCCCTCGAAATAGCCGCCCCAGGGGCCGTTCTTGGCCGTGCCCTGGTAGTCGGCGTTTTCCACGCCCCACATGTACTCCCATTGCGTGCCGCCCGGGTTGCAGACCGACCCCACGTTGTACTGGCCGTCCCAGCGGCCGCTTTGCTGGAGCACGAGCCGCGAATCATCCAGCGAGCGGAGCAGGCCCAGACTACCCACCGAATGCCGGGCCAGCGCGCCGTTGCCCATCTCGTTGACCAGACCGAAGATGACCACGCTCGGGTGGTTGCGGTCGCGCAGCACCATTTCGCGCAGGTCCGCGTCGAAACGCTCGCCCATCTTGGGCGATTCGCCCAGCAGCCACGAGGCGAGGTTCTCTTCATACACCATCAGGCCGATTTCGTCCGCCAGGTCCAACTGGTACGGGTGGGCGATGCCGGCGATGAACCGGATCGTGTTGAATCCGCAGGACTTCACGTACAGCAGGTCCCTGCGCAGCAGGTCCGGCGCGGAAGCGGGGGGGAGGACCGCCCCAAAGGGGCAATGGTTGCCCGTGTGGGAACTCTTCAGGAAGATGCGTTTGCCGTTGAGGTGGAAGTAGCCCTTGTCCACGCGCAGTTCGCGGAAGCCGAATCGCGTGCTGTTCTCGCTGGCATCCTTGTTCTCCCCGGCGACGACACGCGTGGTAAGTCGGTACAGGTACGGGTCATCCAACTGCCACAGTCGGTGATTGGACACGGTCATCTCGGAGGCCACGGCGGCGGTGCCCAAGGGGACTGCGTGTGCCAGCGTCAGTGACGCCACGGGCTCGTTGGCAAACGCGGGCGTAATGGTGAACTCCACGGGGACGTCCACGGCGGCACCGCCGGTGTTGGTGAGTGTCGCCCGCACCTTCACCTTGCCCGTCTGCCAGTCGGGACGCACATAGACGTCGTCAATGCGGATGGCGGGGGTCCAGAATACCTCCACCGGCTCGGTGATGCCGCCGCCGTTGTAGGAGCCGCCCACACCGATGCCCGCAGGGACCTTGTTCCGGTGCGGCGTTTCGCCCAGCACGATGCCGTCAATGGGTTCCGCCTTGGGATTGAGCACACGAATCGTCAGCCGGTTTGGTCCGTCAGCCTTCAGCGCGTCCGTAATGTCCAGGGTGAACGGCGTCTCGCCGCCCTCGTGGCCGCCGACCGCCGTGTCATTGACCCACACGTCGGCGAGGTAGTCCACGGCATGGAAACGGATCAGGCAGCGCCCGCCACTGTAGGGGTTCTGCGGTGCGGTGAACTCGCGCCCATACCACGCCACGCCGTGATAGCCCGGCAAAGACTCCTGGAAGATGCCCGGCACCCGCGCCGGTTTCGCATCCGGAAGCGCGGCCTTCCACCAGCCCTGATCACGCCCCACATTGCCAGGGTCCGCCGCCACGGTCCAGTCGTTCCCCTCCAGCGAGACCACCGTAGTGCCGATGACCTGCGCTCCGGCATCTGCCATGCCCCCGAGAAGCGCCACAGTCAATATCAGCGAAATTGCCGCCCAGATGCGTCCCATGACCGAATCCTCCATTGTGTTGGGAGGGCCAGACTAGCAGATTGGGCGGGGGAAAGGGGAATGGACATGGATTATCGTCATTGCGCGCGAAGCGCAGCAATCTCGTTCTCGCGATGGCCCGAACTCTGGGCTTCAGTTCCAAGAGATTGCCGCGCTTCGCGCGCAATGACGATGCTGATGCGCGGTTCTGCAGGAGCGGAGCACGGAAAGCCAACCCTCAGGGTTTCACAAAATATTGGAAGCATTCCCAGAACCCATATTTCCGAGAAGACGCGAAACACCCTATTTTCACCCTGTTTCAGACTACTCACATAAGCGAAAGTTGACGAAGAAACATTACGGCGGCTATGATGGATCACAAGCAGATGAAGGAGATTGCCAATGAACCAATTACAGCGCTTAATTCTCCATTCAGACTGGGCCAATCGGACATGGCTCGAATTCACCTTTGGCGACGCCGGAGGTGAAGCGTATCTGGCTCGGATAATTTCACATGTCTATCTCGCAGAACAGGTGTGGTTTCAGCGCATCTACGGAGAGGAAGTGGACAAGGACATATTCACAACTCGAACACCGGACGAATTACGTGAATTGATGACCAGCCATCAATCGCGATACGCGGATATCGCCGTGCGCGACCTCAATCGAATCATCGCGTTCCGCCGATTCACCGGCGAAGCCCTTGAGTCGACCATTCAAGACATTCTGCTGCACTTGATTACTCACGGTGCCCACCATCGTGGACAGATGGCCGCGTTCGCCTCGCAGAGCCAACTCGTACCCCCTAACACAGACTACCTAACCTTCTCGCGACTCTCGGGATGATACTACGAAATAGGGAGATACTCTTCCCCTGTTCCTTTGGTTTCGGCAATTGCCTTCTTGTCTTGGGCGTCCCCCTTCTTTTCCTGTCTGGACGTCGGGCGAAATAGGAAACCTTCCACATCTCTCCCCCTGTCTTTTCTTACACACTCCCGAAGTCCGCCGTCACTTCCTTCTTCATTGCCCAGTTACAGCAGTACCCCGATGTGAGTCTCGCTGTGCAAAGGTGGCCGCACCGCTCTCCTCATGTTAATATTCGGACACTACGAAGTGCCTTTTGTAAACTGGCCAGACATTATATTCGCAACAACTTACGTAAGAAGTTGTTATTCGTTCGCAATGACGGCGCCAGCTTGTCCCTTAGTGCGATACAGTGAAGATGCTTGTTCTTGCATTTCCCATTCTTCGCATGCCCCTTGTGCTACACTCTCTACCTCGTGCCGCGGCGCTGTGCCGCGTCCCGGTGGAGAGGGCGATGTCGGCTTCGTTCCCACAACCCGCACTGGCAATGGAGGGCGTTTCCAAGCGCTTTCCGGGTATGCTCGCGGTGGACCGCGTGGACTTTGACGTGCTGCCGGGCGAGGTGCATGCGCTGATGGGGGAGAACGGCGCCGGCAAGTCCACACTGATGCGCATCCTGACCGGTTCCTTTGATGACTATGAGGGCACGATCCGCATCGGCGGCAGGGAGGCCCGCATCCATTCGCCCGCGGCCGCCAGGGAGCAGGGCATCGGCATGGTCTACCAGGAACTGAGCCTGGCCCGGCCGATCAGCATCGCCGAGAACCTGCTCGTCGGGCGGTTGCCCGTGCGGTGGGGCGGGTTCATAGACCGCCCGCAACTGCTGCGCGAGGCACGCGCCTGCCTGGGACTGGTGGGACTCGACTTGGACCCGCTCTTGACTGTGGAGGAAATCAGCCAGCACGAGGCGCAACTCGTCGAGATCGCCAAGGTGCTTGGGGGCCAGCCCTGCATTCTCATTTTGGATGAGCCGACCTCGTCGCTGTCTCGCGATGAGGTGCAGCGGCTCTTCTCCATCCTGCGCGACCTGCGCAACCGGGGGCTGGCCATCGTCTACATCTCGCACCACCTGCCGGAGATCTTTGAAATCGCCGACCGGGTGACCGTCATGCGCGACGGGCGCAGGATTGCCACGAAGGAAATCCACGAGGTCACGCAGCAGTCGCTGGTGCAGATGATGGTGGGGAGGAGCATGGACGAGTTCTATCTCCGCCGCGAGGCGCGGATCGGCGCAACCGTACTGCGCGCCGAGAGACTCACACGCTTCGGCTTCTTCCATGACGTGTCCTTCACGCTCCATGCCGGGGAGATTCTCGGTGTGGCGGGGCTGTCCGGCGCGGGACGCACCGAACTGGCCCGGTCGTTGTGCGGACTCGATCCATTGCATGCGGGCCGCGCTTTCTTGTCCGATGAGGCACTCACGCCCAACGACTATCCCCGCAACGCCGCCAAGGGGCTGGTGTACCTCAGCGAAGATCGCAAGGTGGACGGGTTGTTCCTGCGGCTGCCGGTGCGCACCAACCTGCTGGCCGGACTGTGCAGCCGGCGCGGCAACGGGACGGTGGTGCAGCGTTGCCTGGATGAACTCGCCATTGCCGCCGCCTCGCCGGAAGTGGACGCGGGCACGCTGTCGGGCGGTAACCAGCAGAAGGTGCTGCTGGGCAAGTGGCTCGCCACGGAGCCGAAGGTGTTGATTCTCGACGAGCCAACGCGCGGCGTGGACGTGGGCGCAAAGCGCAAGATCCACGAGGCGGTGATGGCGCTGGCCGACCGGGGCGCGGCGGTGCTGCTGATCAGTTCCGATCTGCCCGAGTTGGCGGGCCTGTCCGACCGGGCCGTGGTCATGCGCAACGGACACCTCATCGGCGAACTCTCCAAGGCGCAGCTTTCCGAAGAGGCGCTGCTGCTGGCGGCCAACGGCCATCTGGGGGAATGCCATGCCCAGGCATGACCCCGAAAAGCAGAACCTTCTGTCCGCCGTGCTGGAAACGGCGGGCATCTACGCCGTGGCAGGGCTGTTGCTGGCGGGCGGCATATTCATTTCGCCTGACTTCCTGACCGCCGACAACCTGATGGGTGTGCTCGCCGCCGTGGCACTGCTCGGCATTGTGTCCTCCGGCATGGCCTTCGTCACCTATTCGGGCAGCATGGCCGACCTGTCGCTGCCGTCCATCATGGCGTTTTCCGGCATCATTGCCGTGGCCTCGCTGCCGCTCGGCCTTGCGGCGGCGCTTGCGCTGGGCATGCTGGCCGGGCTGGCCGTGGGCGCGATGAACGGCTTCGTCGTCGGCAGACTCAACGCCAACCCCATCCTGTGGACCCTCTCCGTGGCCTTCTTCATGGAAGGCTTCATGCGCTTTGCCTGGAGCAACAACCAGATCTACCCCGACACCGCGCCGGGCACGCCGGGCGGGGCGTTTATTGGCATTTTTCGGCTCGGCGTCGGGCCCGTGCCGCTCGTGGTCGTCATCATGTTCCTCATGTTCCTGCTGGCCCATTGCATCATGACGCGCACCAGCTTTGGCCGTGAAAGCCAACTGGTCGGCTCGTCACGCCCCGCGGCCCGCGCCTCGGGCATCCGCGTGCCGCGCGTGGTCTTCCTCAATTTCCTGTTCGCGGCCTTTGCCGCGTCCGTGGCGGGCATCTTCCTCACCTCCATGAACAAGCTCGGCGTCTTCTACCTGGGCCAGGGCTACGACTTCAAGGCGGTGACGGCGGTGGTCATCGGCGGCGTCATGCTCAGCGGCGGACGGGGCCGCCTGTCGGGCGTGCTCGGCGGCGTGCTGGTCATCGGACTGCTGTCCAATATCATGCAGTTCCTGGGCATCACCGCGTTCCGCCAGAACATCGTCACCGGCCTCGTGTTCATCGCCGTCGTCGGACTTCAGCAGTGCCAGTTGCGGGCGAAAGGGCGCGACTATGCGTAACCGCGTTCGCATCACGCATTTGCTCAACGAGCACCGGGCGCTGCTCATGCTGCTGGCCCTGTTCGCGGTGCTGTCCGCGTTCGCGCCGAACTTCCTTACCGCGCACAACCTGACCGCCATCCTCAAGGGCGCGAGTCTCAACGCCGTCGTGGCTGTCGGCTTCACGCTCATCCTGATTCTCGGCCAGCTCGACCTGTCCATCGGCGCCGTGGTGATGCTCTGCGGCATGCTGGTCATCGGCCTCCAGCCCCGCCTGGGCTGGTACGGCGCTGTTCCGCTGTCGCTTGCGGCGGGCGTCCTGGTGGGATTGGTCAACGGTTGGCTGGTCGTCCGCGCGCGCATCAACGCCTTCATCGTGACGCTGGGCACGATGACCATCGTGACGGGCCTCACCCATCTCTACAGCGACGGCGGGTCCAAATCCATTGATGATTTTCGGCTGGCCGACTGGCTGGACCGGCCTGTGCTGCCCTTCCTGCCGCCCATCGTGATCATCACCCTGCTGCTGGTCGGCGTGTCGGCACTGCTGCTCCAGGGCACGCGGCACGGCCGCAACTTCTTCATGGTTGGCGGCAATCCCGACGCGGCATGGCTCGCGGGGCTCAACCGCGATCGCTATCTCATGGCCGGGTTCGCGTTGTGCGGACTCGCGGCCGCGGCGGGCGGCACGCTCTTCGCCGCGAACCTCAGTTCCATGACCTCCGCCGCCGTGCTCGGCACGCGCACGCTGATGACCGTGCTCGCGGCGGTGATCATCGGCGGCACGCTCATGAGCGGCGGCAAGGGCAGCATTCTCAAGAGCTGGTTCGCCGTGCTCATGCTCACCATGCTGTTCAACGGCGTCGGCTGTTTCGGGCTCGGCTTCGAGGTGCAGATTTTCATCAACGGCCTTATACTCGCCGCCGTCGTGCTCTACGAGGCCTACGCGCTGCACCGACATGAACTGCTGCGCGGGCAGCGGCCGGACTTGATGAAAGAGGCGGAGAGAATGCAGGAGTCAGGAGACAGGAGTCAGAATGACGGACAGGAAGCAGGAGACCTTGAGATGAGGGACAGGAACAGGCTTGCGATGATTTGCGTGACGGTGGTGGCTGTTGCGGCCATCGCCGCCGTCACGGCCATGCACTTCCGCTACACCGCGCTGCAGACGCAGGTTATCGCCGCAGGCGCGAATCCCGCCCACGGCGGGACCGCGCCCGCCGCCGATGTGTACACGCTGCGCGGCACCGACCACCAGCCCTATCTGTTCCCGCCCGACGCGGAGCGGAAGGTGATTCCCGAGCGTCCCGCCGACCCGAAGGCGCTGCCGGAAACGGACAAACTGCACTGGTGGGACATCGAGTATGCGGGCTGGAAGGTGGACAAGGCGCCCATGCCCGTATCGCCGATGGACGGGCCAAAGGGCAAACGCGTGATCCTGCTCAAGGCGGGCGATCATCCCTACTGGACGGCCTATGTGAACGGGTTCACCACCATCGCCAAATTCCACGGCATGAACATCAAGGTGTTCAACGGCAACTGGAACATGGACCTCCAGGCGCAGCAGGCCGATCAGGCCGTCAACGAGAAGCCCGACATGATCATTTTTGCGCCGGTGGACGCGACGGGCTGCACGCCGCTCCTGCGCAGGATTCACCAGGCGGGGATTCCCTGCATCACGTCCAACACCACGCCCTGCGACGAGGCGATGAAATACTGCATCGCCTGGACCGGTCCTGACGACTGGGGACAGTTCCGCATGCTTGCACGCGCCTTTGCCGACAAGCTAGGCAAACAGGGGGGGTACGCCATCATCCGCCACATGCCCGGCAGTTCGCCCTTCTTCTCGCGCACCTTTGCGCCCATCACCGAACTGCGCGAATACGCGCCGGAGATGAAGCTGCTCGCCATGGACACGACCAATCTTCAGGCCGAGGACACCATGCAGTTGGTTGGCGCGTGGCTGGCGAAGTTCGGCGCCGACCTCAAGGGGCTCATTCTCGCGGGCGACGACTTTCCCATGACCGGCACGCTGGAGGCGCTCAAGAAGGCGGGGCGCACGGACGTGGTTATCGTTGCCGCGGGCAACAGCAAGACCGGCATGGACTCGGTGAAGGCCGGCGACACGCTCGCCGTCACCTACCAGTCCGCCGAGGGCGACGGCGCCATTGCGGTCCATTCGGCCGCCCGCTGGTTCAGCGGTGACACGCTCGACCCGGTGGTGTATTTGCCGAAGCACCTCATCACCAGGGCCGACGTGGATCAGTTCATGCCCGCGCAATGGTAATATGGACTGCGGCGGCACAATTTTGGAGTGCGGCGGCAACGACGCCGCTTTGGCTGATGCGGGCCATGCCCCAGGGCAGCGAAGTGAAACTTCGCAGGCAAGTGCGTTCCCAAGTGCAACTT